>NZ_CP119812.1 GCF_029338395.1 Halorussus caseinilyticus | reverse complement strand
GGCGCGTTCGTGGACGGGATAGAGTCCGTCACGTCTTCTGGTCCGTTCCGGACGAGTCGGACGAGACGGTCTTTCTCGATGAGGTCGTCGTCGGTGACTTCCACGTCGGCGGCGTCGGCGAGTTCGTTCACGCGGTGTTTGAGTTGGGCGTCGGCGCGGCTTCGCGTCTGTTGTTCGTCAACCACCGTGTCGTGGAGGTCTTGCACGTCCTCACGTACGTCGGCCTTCGCGCGAGCGATTTGTTGGGTGCGCTCTTTCTTCAGTTCCTCTTCGGCGTCCTTGCGTTCGCGGCGTTCGCGTTGCAGGTCGCCACGCAGTTGTTCTATTTCGACCTGCTGGCTTTCGTACTCTGCGCGGAGTGCTTCGACTTCCTCGCGGAGCTTCCGGACTTCGCGGGCGAGGTCGTGGTGGTCGAGCGCGTCGATTGGCTGGTCGAACTCGTCGGCGCTCATCGGTTGTTTCCTCGCGTTCGGTGCGTACGCCATTCCTCTCGGGAGTCCGGGGCGTGGTTGGCGAGGTCGTCGAGGTACGCCTGTAGTTCGGTGGCGCTCCGGAACGCGGCGACGTTCAGTACGTCGATGGGATTGGCGTCGTCGCGGTGGTGGACGCTCCAGACGCCCTCGGACGTGTGGGTGAGTTCGTAGTCGTGGTACTGGAGCGTGGTGCCGGGTGGGTACGCGCCGACGAAGAGGCGTTCGAGGTAGTAGATGGTGTCTTGCTTGTCCGCCTTCGTTGTCGCGGGTGCGATAGTGGTGTCGAGTGATTTGCTGGCGGTGCTTTCAGTCGCGTTGGTGTTGTCGGTCATGGGTTTCGAGAGTCGTTGGTTGGTTGTTAGACGGTGCAACCGCAGGGGTCGGCATGGTGGGCGTCCGGGCCGGTCGCCGAGAGCGCCGTAATCGGCGTGCCGCACTCGGGACAGTGGCCGTCGGCGAGCGCCGAGGATGTACTACTCACACGCGACCACCCCGCGCTCGCGGTCACGGTTGGCGCGCTCTCGGTCGGAACGCTCGGCGTCACAGTCCCGGTCGGCGTCGGCACTCGGGTCCGGCCCGTCTCCGTTCCGGTCGCGGTCGGCGTCCCGGTCGTCGCTGTTCGCCTCGCGGATACGACGGCAGAACTGGCAGGGCGCGAACTGGCGTTCCTTCGCTTTCGAGCGCGTGCATTCGTAGAAGTCGGCGTTCTGGTGGGCGGGACAAAGCGTGTTGCCGTCCGCGTCGGTCTCGTGGTAGGCGTACGCCCACGTCCGCGGCCGGTCACGAACGAGAACCGTTTCGCCGTCCGAGTAGGGGTCTTGTTCGATGCGTTTGTCGCGCTCTTCGCGCGTCGGGTCTTGGAGGAGTCGTCGGTCGGACAGTTGTGACTCCCGAGTTTCACCGTCGGCGTGCCACAGTCCGGACATACGTCGAACGTCTCGGGAATCGCCGTATCGAGGTCCGGACCGAACTCGTCGCGGGCGGTCACTACGCTTCGCCCTCCGTTGGCAGGGCCTCTGTGTCGCCGAGTTCCGTCTGGCCGTCCGGCGTCTCGTCGCTCGGGAAGGCGTCGGGGTTCTCGTCTTCGGCGAGTTCGACGCCGACCTGTTCGGCGCGCCCTCGAACGTGCGCGTCGAGGATAGTGCGCGCCGCCTCGGTGGTAGTGTACTCGTTGGCGCGGCCATCTTTCGCGCCTTTCGAGACGAGGTTTTGGTCAGCGAGCGCGTCGAGATTCTGGTAGAGACGGCCGTGATGGACTTCCTCGTAGTACGTCGCTTCCAACCGGCGTTTCACGCGGAGGCCCCGCGGCGGGTCGCCGTCCCGTTCCAGCGCGCGGACCGCGAAGAGTACGTCTCGTTGGAACCCGTGGAGGTCTACAAGTGACGGCAGAGCCTCGGCCGTCACCGTCCGGCACCTCCGCGTTCTGACGGAGTGTTTGCAGAGTCGATACACGCGGCTATCCGTGCGGGAGATTCAAGTCCCGCCTCACAGTAGGCTTGCATGCTTCTGCTGGTCCAAGTGGAAGCGTTCCGCGGACCCGATGTCCCAAGCATCGGTCCGCTTCCTTTGCCAACTGGACCCGAGAGCAACAGGTCCGCGAGTTGCTTCCTATTATTTGGAATGTCTGAAGGGAGTAATAAGTTTACTGGATAAACGTAAGCTGTAGACTACGTTTGTGCCCCCATAGGTTCCAGAACAGTAGGACTAAACGCTCTTTCTCCGGATTTGGAGGTATGCGCCCGCGGATAGACTGGATGACTCGGGCCGACGATTACATCCTCGAATTACTCCGAGACGCGGGCATCGCCGCTAATCCCAGCACAATCGGTTATAACATCGACTACGACCGTCGATACGTCTCTGAACGGTGTCGAACACTTAGCCAAAACGGACTACTTGAACGAGTTGATGAATCGAAGGCTATGTACCGGATTACGGAGAAAGGTTGCGCGTATTTGGCTGGCGAACTCGACGCGAGCGAGTTGGAAGGTAAGTCTAATAATAGCTAATCCTACAATATGGTTAATATATTATCTCTTTCACTTTCTATTCCCTTAGTTTGACGAATACAGGTGTCCGAGATGAAAACTAGCAGTAGCGAATTACGGCGAGTCGCTAACTAAGGAGTGAGATGGGTGATTCGTCTTTGGCGGCTTGGTCAGCTTCTTGCTCGAAGAACCAGAGGAAGCCGAGAGTCGTCCCGAACAGCGAGAGAGCGAGGATTAGTGACGAAAGGAGTTGGTGGTCGTACTGGAGGAATGTCTCTACGTCCGGTTTGAATAGGTTCGTGTGTGTGATGAAGAGGCCCGGTTGGAATCCCCATCCGCCGGTGAGTAGTAGTGCAAGGAGAAGCGTTCCCGCGATGTGGACGTAGAGTGATTTCGGGTGCTTGATGTTTTCTCGGATTGTTCCGTACTCGTCGATTTCGAGTAGTGGAAGTTGAAGCCAGATGAGAAGCACTACGAGACCGAGGACGTTCCCGACGAGGGGTGTATCGACGGTAACAGCAAGTACGAACGCTCCCGAGAGTAACGCCATATTCGTACTGTGGAGGTAGTTCAATCGGCCAAGCTGAGGTAGTCGTTGTCGGACGTGCGTTAGTTTTGCGTCGGGGTCGTCCGTCGTGTTTCCGGGGAAGAACAGTGGTTCGGAATCCACCAAATCGCCCGGTTGGTCCGCGATTTGGCGAGCAAGATTGCTGAGGCGTTCAACGATAACCAGTAGTAACGGAACAAGTACGGTTACTGTGCAGTCTCAATCTGGACAGTCATACGCCAGTCCTTTCAACTACATATAATAACTCCATCGGAATGTCTATGAAGAAGAGAGAAGTCAACGCCCCTCCGTCGTGGGCGGCGTCACGCTGATACACCGCGTCGAAAAGGGGCGGACGTGTCGGGGCCGATATGTCGCCTTTACTCGTTCGACAGCGATTTCGATGTCCGTGACGACATCACGCGCTTGGAAACACCGACCACGGCCACCAGTACGTCGAGGGCACGCTTTCCGTTAGCGACCTCGAAACGAGTGACTGATAGTACTCTAGTAAGGAGGGAGCAATAACCTATGTGTGGTCTGCGTTCTTAACGAGGTTCAATTGAAGGGAAAGACCGTTGGGATGCATCACCAAAAATAGTGTAAACTATCGGTCTTGGAATTCATCATTTAGGCTATCGACGCTTTCCTGTAGGTTCTTAAACCATTTAGTTGCAGTGATATCCGGGTTGACTTCAAGTGCGTCATTCCGCCATTCCTCGGCAACACGAATAATTTCGGAGATAACAGCTCCTCGTGTTGCCATGCACGGGTCAAAGAGACGCTCACTTGGATTTGAGACCGCAGAAGGACTAAAACATTTGCTGATGGTAACCCTTCTCTGGTCCTCTGGTTCAAGAACTAAATACGTTCCACTATCCAGCAATTCAACAGACCCTCTAGTACCCGACACAACGTTTTCAGCGGCTTCCAACAAGTCAACAAGAGTTAACCCAATCATAATACTTTCAACGTAGTGATCCTCGTCACCAAGGAGATACTCGTCGTTAATCCGGACTTTTATCCGGGCATCTGGCATCTCGTTAGCGGCGATGAGTTCCTCAAATTTAGGATCGTGTTTCAACTGAATTCGGAACTCGGTAGCTGTGTTAGAATTCATTATTCTCGATTTTTACTGATTTTCTAGTTCGTCTTTCCACATACCAACTTCCTGAATCCACTTATGCACGGCATCTCCTTCCTTCGGATACGCTTGCCGAACACGCCCGTTTCGAACAACGACTCGAATTCTACTCACACCAGTCTGAGATTTCAAGCCTGAACTAAGGTCGTAGGCTATGCGGTCTTGTCGATCTGTCTCAGAGTTTTTTATTGCTTTATACACCATCTTCTTTATATCGCTCTCAGTCATTTTCTCTGCAGGGTCTAAATCACGCCCCTTGATGTTTTGACCAAGAGGGAAGAAGTCAGTAGCGCTCTTGTCCGGATCGTCCATTTGCTCTCCGTGAATATGTCTGCCCTTAAGATAAACCCAACCACGGTTTTTCTTATTATCGTCCGGATCGTAGTGGCCTTGAAGTAAGGGTCGTACATCTCCTTCGTCATCTTTTACGACTAAATGAACGTTATCTAAGTCAGCCGTGTCTACGCTGTCAAGCAACTCGTCAATAGAGACATCATCGTCGTAGAGATACTCGTCGTTACTCTCGTCCAACAGCTTCGAGACGCGGCGAAGGTCCTCGTTATCGACCCGTTCATTCTCGTATGCCTGCAACAGTCGTTTCCGCTCGGCGACCGTTAGTTCGTCGTCGCGTTCTAATTTAGCGAGTCGTTTGGCGACATCGGGGTCGATGTCGTCGGCCTGCCGCATGATAGCGACGAAGTTGTCGCCGCCGTCCGCGATGAGTTCGGGGTCGTCGGTCCGCGTGAGAAGTCGCCCGACCACTGCCTCCTTGGACACCACGACGACACCCCGAATGCGCGTACTGCATCACCGACTGCGGCCACCAGTACGTTGAGGAACACTTATCATCATCATTTTGAGTTATTTTGGTACATGATTAATTTGTTAAAATTATCATATATGAGCCGATGCTATGTCTCGCCTCTTTGCGAACCCGTCAACTTTGAATCAATTCAAGGTATTCGTTTACTTCTTGGATTCGGTCCCCTCCTTCTACGGGACCAGAAGTGACGACGAGTATGATACCCTCGTCGGCGAGTTCAACAGTTCGTTCAGTCGGAGCAGAGAGGAGCCGACGACCGAACTCGTCAGAAAGTTCGGCTGATAAAAAGGCCACTCGTCGGAGTCGCTCTTGGAGGAATGATGCAAACGTTGTCGGAATCCAAT
This sequence comes from Halorussus caseinilyticus, assembly GCF_029338395.1. Lineage (NCBI taxonomy): Archaea > Methanobacteriati > Methanobacteriota > Halobacteria > Halobacteriales > Haladaptataceae > Halorussus > Halorussus caseinilyticus. The sequence goes on along the minus strand of NZ_CP119812.1, from coordinate 145,640 downwards.
CATCGTGTTCACTTCTAAACGACCCGTAAGGGAATCCGACACGTTCAAACACACCGGCACAAAGGTCAACGAACGATTGGAATCTGTCGTCCGTCTGAACTTCGTTTCCGACAACAGTTAATCGAACTCGACATCCCGACTCATCGGCCGGGACGAGACCAAGATTAAAATGAATCGGGTCAGCCGGTTCGGTATACGCGAGACGAATGCTGAGTTCGGTCGTTGACGGATTGAAGCCAGCATATAGATTCACGATATCCGCGAGTCGTTCGGTACATTCGCGTTCACTAGTTGCCTTTTGAGCAATCTCTTCATTTGGATTGATCGGAATAATTCGGTACTGACCGGGGTACCCGCCAGTATTGTATCGGACTTCCTGCACGACGAGAGCGTATAAAAGCCGATGGACAAACCGGCAGTCAGGCACGTTCGGCCAATAAAACTGAATGTCCCAGTCCTGCATGAGTTATTAATTACTCTTCGGGTGTATAAACCTCGTAGTTTATTCCGTTTGAGTCCATGTATTGTTCTAGCTCATTGGATGGGTCGCGTTTGAACACGAGTCTATAATCATCAACAACGCCTTTGTCGATTAATTCTTCATATCCCTCAACTATATCGCCAACTTCACCTTTGTCACTACTACTCTTCAGTTCATGTCCTATTCTTTCACCATTTTCCTCGGTCAGCACGTCAATATCACCCGGCCGGTTTTCAATTCGCTCGATATCTTTCAGGTCACCCTCGATAGCGAGAACGTCGTCCGCTTTACTTGCGGCATACCGTGCTTCGAACGCGGCACCCGCGAAATTCCCACTATCACCAGTTAGCGCTAGCTGATAGACATCCTCAAGGTTATCTTCGACGTTATCGCTATCAATACGGTCAACCTGTCGAAGACGAACGTAATCATTGGTAAACTGAACTGCATCCTTAGCAGATGCAGAATCAGACTCAAGAGTAAGTTCTACGAGTTCTTCCCGACGTTCATGATTCATCGCTTCAAGATTATCTAAATACTTCGCGTACTCGTCGGAGGATACCTCATCTGAACCAACAAGTTTTGCAAGTCGATATGACCAAAGCCGAGACTCATCAATAGTTAGACGACCTCCATCGGCCATCACGCGCCGCATCTGCATCATCTGGGTAACGTCGTCGCTATCAGCCTCTTCAAGGAACTCTTCGCCATCACGACCAAGACGCGACAGAACTGGTCCCACGAACCGCTGTGTCTCCGGTGAATATCCCTCGATTTTCGCTAACGTATGGTCACTAAGACTCCCGAGTCGCTGGCGTGCGTCGTACTTCCCGGCGGCGGTCTTCACGCCCGCCACCACCCGGCGTCCGCTCTTCTTGCTCAAGTGCCAGCTTCCCTTCGCCGCTCGCTCGCCGAGTTCGAACGTCACCCGTTTCGCACGCCCGGTCGTCCGGCCCTTCACCGCGTCCATGTACCCGAGCGCTTCCGACAACTTCCCGTCGCTCTCCAGCCGCTCCATCAAGTTCGAGAACGTCTTCGTACTCTTGACCGCGGTCTTGGCCTTCTCGCCGACCAGCGTCGATGCGAGATAGTAGAAGCCGTACGAGATATACCAGCCTTCCTTGAAGCTCTCGTACTCCGCCGACTCGGTCTGCTTGTCGTACGGATTGTTCACCTGTTGTTTCTGTTTGAGGTCCTCAACCAGTTGCTCCGGAAGCGAGTTAAGGAGTTCATGGACGAGGCCGAGGTTGCGAGCGAGCGAGATGAGTTGTGTGAGCGTCTGGTAGAACCCGTAGGGATTGCTCACAATCGAATCGATAGCGCGGCCCGTTCCGCCCGCGCCCACCGAGAGACCGGAGAGCAGGCCTGCGCCGAGCGCGATTTCGGTGTCACTGCCGTCTATCTCGGTGGCGAGTTCCTTCGCCACCGACCCCCAGACGTTAGTTCGTTCCATCGCCACTTTCGTCCGCACGTTCTGGTGGCGGTCGGTCGCCCGAATCTTCACCGTCGCTCCGGCTAGTCCGTCGAGAATCGTCTCTTTCGCGCCCGTCGAGAACGACGGTGAGTGGCCGAGATGCGTATTTTCGGACCACTGGTAGCGTTTTTCGACCTCGCCGGTTTTCAGCAACTCCGTCATCGTGACCCCGCTCGGGTCGTCCGCGGAGTACACCACCTGATAGGTCGTCTTCGTGCTCCACGAACGCTTGTAGAAGTTCGCTTCCTGCACGCCGATTTCCGGCCCCTGATAGTCGTGGAGCGTCGGGTCGGCCCCCCAGTCGAGTTCTTCGCTGTCCGGGACGCCATCGCCGTCGGTGTCGGACCCGTCGGGGTTCGTCCCGAGTTCGAGTTCCTTGCCGTCCGGAATGCCGTCGCCGTCGGTATCCCGACGCATCGCATCGGTCGTCACCGTCTGGGACGTGAGGTAGTCACCGGGGTCGTCGCCGCTGTGCAGTGCCGCTAAGAACCGCTTGGAGTCGTCGCTCGACCCCGCATAGCGGACGAGTCGCTCCTCGTAAGTCTCTTCGAAGTCATCGAGTCCGTCGCCGTCTGAATCGACTTTCGTCGGATTGCTTTCGAGGTCGAAGTAGCCGCCATCGACGTACCGCGGGATGTAGTCCGCGACTTCCGCGCCGTCGGTGATGCCGTCGCCGTCAGTGTCGGCGTCGTACGGGTCGGTGGACACGCGTCCGGTCCCGGTCTTGACGCCGAGTCGCTCTAACCCGTTCGTCAGGCCGTCGCCGTCGCTGTCGCGTTTGAGTTCGATGTTCGCAAATGCCGGACTCGCACCGGCGAGGTTTTCCTTACGAACCCATACGGACACGTATTGTCCGCTGGGGTTCTCGAACGTCTCGTCAATGTACTCGTAGTCGGTGGTGCGCTCGCCGTCTTCACCCGACAGCTCAAGGACGGTCCGGGTCTCGGACCCGACCGACACCACGACTTCCACGCTCGCGTTCGACTCTTCGGCGAACGCCACAATCGGCATCGTGAACGTGACTTCGACCGCGTCCGACGGAATCGAGACGGATTTAGCGAGTTCCGCGGACCCGAGGTCCTTCGGCGGGTCGGGTTCGGGTTCGGGGTCGGTTGGAGCAGTGCCGGGGTCGTCAGCCGTCGTTGTTTCCGATGATTCAGTCGTCGTTGGGTCTGGTCCAGTGGGCGGTGCGCACTCCTCGCCGTCGGGGGTGGTGTAACATTCGGTTCCAATCCCGAGTTTGCGTGCCAGAGTTTGGTCACCAGCCGATTGAGAGCTGATGAGTTCCGGTCCGATGATTGCTCGGCCACCACTCGCCGAACACGGCCCGTGCAGTTCCACCCCGAGAGGTCGCTGAACGACTCGTTGAGCGCGTATTTGGGTAGAGGTTTTGCGCGTGACTGCATGTAGTTCTGCCATGCGGTCTGGTTCATGGCGACGAACGTCGAGAAGTGGGGGGTCGTCCCCGTCACCGAGTCGTTCTCGGCGTCCACTTCCGAGGGGAGTTTTACGTACGTCTGTAGTTCGGGGTCGTAGGTGTAGACCGCTAAGTCCGACTCGTCGCCGACCGCTTGCTCGTCGTAGTCGATGGAGAGATTCGCCTCCTCGAACTCGGCGTCCGCGTCCACGTCCAACACTTCCGATGCGGAGGCGTTGGCGACCGTTCCGGTCTGAATCCGGTCGTCGGTCTCGTTCTGGATGGTGACGGTCGCGGCAGTGGTGCCGTCGGCGGTGACGTTGACGCTCGCGCCGACGGACTCGTTTTCGGTCGTCGTCGAGAACGTTTCGTCGCCGTCTAGCACGCCGTCGCCGTCGGTGTCGGCGACCGTTGGGTCCGTCCCTAACTCGTACTCGTTGGGGTCAGTCAAGCCGTCGCTGTCGGTGTCGGGCGACAAGGGGTCGGTCCCGTTAGCCAACTCCTCGGCGTCGCCGAGGGTGTCGCTGTCGGTGTCGTTCTCCACGGGATTCGTCCCTGCGGTCTGCTCGCGGCGGTTCGACAGCGAATCGTTGTCGAGGTCTTCGGCCGAGTCTCGAACCGTGTCATTGTCGGTGTCAGGCGACAGTGGGTCGATACCGCTGAACTGGAGTTCGAAGCCGTCCCGCAGGCGGTCGCCGTCGGTGTCGTTGTCCAGCGGGTCGAGGTCGAACCAGTAGGCTTGTGCGGCGGTCTCTCCATCGTTGTCGAAGTCCTCCGCCCCGTCGGTCACGTTGTTGCCCGACTCGTTAAACGAAGTCCGCGAAGCGTTGCTGTCCGGGCCGAGCGGGTCGGTTCCCGTGACGTTCAACTCGTAGAAGTCCGGCAACCCGTCACCGTCGAGTCGAAGCACGTCCCGCCCGACCGTCCTGTTGTCGCCGCCGTACTCCGGCGACCACCGCCGGTTCGGGTCGGTTGCCGCGACCGTGATGCGGTTGACCTGCCGCGAGAGGGTGACGTTCGTCTCGAAGGTCCCAATCGCGCCCGGCGTGGTGTTCACCGACAGATTGAGCGTCCGGTTCGCGCCGTTCAACGACAGCGCCAGCGCAAGTTCGTGGCCTCGAACGTCGAAGACGCGGCCGCGGACCGCGTAGGTGACGTTTTCCTCGTGGGGCATGTCCTCGCGGGTGGTGATGGTGACGTTCGGCGTCGTAGCGAGGTCGAGTACGTCGAGGGCTTGCTGGGCGTGAATCCACGCGACTCGGTACTGGCTGATGGCGGTATGCTGTTGGCCGCGCGCCCGGAAGCGCTCGGCGCGGTCAACCGCCGCGCGCGCTCCGGAGATATTCTCTTCGACGGCCGACTCGTCGAACGAGACGTTCCGCTCACGGAGCGTGCGCGAGACGGTCGGCGTCCGCGATAGCCGTATGAGCTAATCGCTCGTCCGACCGCACCAGTAGTTTCGTGACGCTCGGCGCGAACTGCGGGGTGTACTCGCTTCTTTGTCGCGCTCGAACAACTGTGCGGAGGTGGTGCGGTTGGCGTCGAGAACGTAGTCGAGCGATTCGTTGAGTTCGCGGAGGGCTTGGCGGCGGTGGTCGTCGGCGGAGCTACCGGGCGCGTCGAACTCGGTGGTTTGGAGGGCGTCGATGGCGGCGAGTCGGTAGTCGGCGGCCGAGGCGTTCCCGTGGAGAGAGACGTTGATGGTCGCGTTCGCCAGTGGTTCGCTCCGATTACGGAGCGCCGAGCGGTTCGAGACTGGTGGCGGGGCTTGCCCGTTTTTCGCCCATTCTGGCGGGCCGCGTTTGTCCGCGTTCGAGTCTCTGCCCTTGTTCGGCACCCACGACGGCGGTCCGCGATTCTCCGGTGGTCCAGCGTGCGGTGGCGGCCCCTGACCGGGATTCTCCGGTGGTCCCTGTCCGGGGTTCTCTGGTGGGCCTTGCGTTTTGTTCTTTGGCGGTCCCTGTCCGGGATTCTCGGGGGGTCCTTGGCCGGGCGTGGTCGTGGTCGTCTGGTTGCCGACTGTCGTGGTCGCGGTGGTGGTCTTCGGCGGTCCGTTTCCATTCCCCGGTCCGTTTCCGTTGCCGTTGCCGGGTGTGTCGGGGAAGAGTTCGTGGCCTGCGATGGTGGTGGCGAACGACGAGAGCGACGGCAGGTCGTCGTCGGATTGGGCGGGTGGCGAGTCGAGTGCGGCGGTGGCGGGTGTCACCGTCGCCGTGACGATGAGAATGGAGAAGGCGACGGCGAGAATCTGCTGGCTCCGAGCGTTCATTGCGGCCGTGTTCTCACCCACATCTAAAGTGTCTGTTGCGTATTATAAAATCTGATATTAAATGAAAGATTGAAATATCAGAGACGAACGAGACCTGTTATAGCAGGTAATTAAATACTGAAAGTCTGTTACTTTGTCACTTGGTTACTGATATTAATTCACAGTCCAAGCGGCGGTCATTTCGACAGCAAACCGTCTCTCAGTGTTGGTTCCGACACCCCTGCGGCCCTCCAGACCGAGATATTGGCGGGATACTGGGAAACCCGAGGGGTTCTCTCGGGGTTGAAGCGGATAGAATTAATGTGTGTACGATGAAGTGGATAGTATGAGGAGGATTGGAGGTATCTCACGTTTGTTTCGGGGGAGCGGACGGGAGACAACGCGGGTGTTCGCGCAGCGACTCGCAGAACTGAAACAGACGGGGTGTAGCATCCTCGTGACGGGGACCGTGGACGAAGACGGGTTCGGCGAGCAACTGGCGTTGTCGTTCGGAGGTCCGGACCGGAAGCAGGTTCTCGTCACACCCCACGAACCCCGGAACCCCGGCCGTGTCCTCCCAGAGGGCGTGACGGCCGACATGGAGAGCGTCCGACTCGTAAGCGGCGAGCAGGCGCGTCGAGCGGCGACCGCCGAACCGGGGATGGCGGACGGTCTCCCAGTACGTCGGACTCGTGAACGGGACATTGTACTGCCAGTTCCGCGACGACCCCGAGCGTGCCGCGTACCTGCTCGACAGCGAGGTGTTCGATGCGCGTGTCGAGTTGCGGTCGCGGGCGGGCGAGGTCGAACAACGCTGGCATCTCCCCGACGACGACATTACGACTGACTGGGTTCCGGTGTAACGATGAAGCCGACCGTCACGGCGCTCGACGACAACCGCGGTATCCGGATTTTCGACCCGATAGAGAACGCTTACTTCGAGGTCGAGACGGCCACGCCGGTCGCCCCGGATGTGGCGGCGTGCGACCACTTCCGATTCCCGGTCGAAACCGCGGTGGAGTTTGCGACGACCGCGCTCCGGATTCCCGAGTTGACGAGCGTGTTCCTGCACGACGACGGCGAGTTAACCGCGACATTCGACCCGTCAGACGGACGGCTTCAGACGGACGGGCCGCGGACGCTCGAAGTGAACATCGCACCGACGAAACTCTACCTCCGAGTCAACCAGCCCGTGACGATTCACCGCGACGGCGATGTCGTCCGCCTCGACTTCGATGGGGAGACGGTGGTCCGGGTGGGCGTGCGGTCGCTCCACGACCGGCCCGCAGGCACGATTACGACGACGCCGAATCCGGAGGGCGCGATGCGGGCGGTGTCGCTTCTCGGGTCGGCGCTCAAAACGACGAGTCCGGAACGGTCGTTCCCGACCCTCCGCGGGCATCCGCCACTGGTGGAGGTCGGCGACGAGTTCGACGTGCCCAACGGTATCGAACCCCCTGACACCGGCGTCCGTATCGAAGTCCCGCCGGAGTACGAGTACGTCTATCCCGTCTCGTCGCTCGCCTACTACCTCGGCGCGAAGGTAGTGGCTGGCGACCGGCCGCGACTCGTCACCGACACCGGCTTTACGTACGACCTTGACGGGGCGGAGGGGTTCGAGCAGACGGTCGGCCGCGTCCTCCGGCAGACGTTCCTGCTGGATTGCGTGACGCGGACCGAAGGCTACTATCAGGTCGACCTCCACGAACGCCGACGCGTGGAGTCACGGCTAGACGTGGATTTCGCCGCGCTCTACGACCGGCCGCTCGCCGACCGCCTCGAAACGTATCTGGGCGTGTCGTTCGAGACGGTCGCGGACGCAATCCCCGACTGGCCGCTGACGGTGGACGTGGACCCGACGGTGGAGAGTCTCGACGCGATTCCGTTCGTCGCCAACGATTTAGCGGTCGTGCGGACGACGCCCGACCCCGACCCGAGGCCGGTGAAACAGACGCCGGAGGTGATTACGGATTTCCTCGGCGCGGAAACCGACGAACCAGTTACGACCGAGTTCGTCACGCCCGACCCTGTATCGTTCGACACCATCGGGCACGCGTGGGTGGGCGATAGTCCGCCTATCGACGCGAACAAACTCACCGTCGAGTCGCTCCGTCGGAGTCTCGACGTGGACCCTGACGAGTCGCCGATACGGATTCACGTCGTCTGCAACGACACCGCAATGCGCGACGAACAAGTGGTGTCGGAGTACTACCAGTTGAACGACCGCCACCAGTTCGATATTTCGATGCACACGGAGCTATCGGTCGCGGAGTTCCGCGAGTTGCTCGCGGAGTCGGCGGACTTCCTCCACTACATCGGTCACGTTGACGACGACGGTATCGTCTGTCCGGACGGCCATCTCGACACGACGACGCTCGCGGACGTGAACGTGAAAGCATTCCTGTTGAATGCGTGTAACTCTCACGAGCAGGGCATGGGGCTGGTGGAGGCGGGGAGTCTCGGCGGCATTATCACGCTGTTCGACATCGCTGACTCGATAGCGACTCGGGCGGGCCTCCACTTCGCCCGCCTGCTCGCCGCGGGCCACACCCTCCGCACCAGCGTCCACGTCCTCCGCAACCACGTCCTCGCCGGAGCGCGCTGGATGACCGTCGGCAACGGCGGCCTCTCACTCTGTCACTCCCGCAGTGGAAACCCCCTCTACCTCCGTCTCCTCGACACCGACGACGAAACCGCCCACACCGAAATCCAAACCTTCGTCACCCCAAGCCACGGACTCGGGTCTGTCCTTAATTTCCATATCGACTCAGATACTCGCTATCTGGTAAGTGGAGAACTCGATACGTTCGACCTTTCGCCGTCGGAACTCGATGACGTGTTGGACGGCGATACCATACCGGTCGATTACGAGAACGACCGATACTGGAGCGACGAAATCTCGGCGGCGGACTTACTGTGATTTAGGGACCGGGGTGGGAGTCGGCAGCGGACTAATATCGACTTCCGTGAGGAACTGGCCGGTCAGCAAGAGTGCGGTGAAGACCACGCCGAGTGCTTTCGGGTGGTTGCGACCGAGGGTGGTGAGTTTCTCTTTCATTGCAGGTGAAGTGTGTCGGTCGATTGTAATACTTTTAATGGTACGATTCTGGAATGTGTCACTAGTTCACTACCACTGGTAACGACTCCGAAGTGGTCTCGTTCGACCCTGTAGAAATCTTCGACGGCGACTTCCATGTCGGCCGCTATCGCGTCGAGACGGTCGGATTCCAGATATATCCGAGTAGGGTGGAAGCCCGGACGCGCACGGTCCTCGACGCGCCCCGTCGAGCAAGTGAACGTCGAACTCACCACCAACTCGGACGGCAAGAGTCCGAACATGCGTCGTCTCGGCCAACCCGACTAACCAACACATCGGTATCCGAGAACCAGTGTGTTGGTTAGCGGCCGGACTCCCCGAGCGTCTTGCTTCGACGCCGCGCTCAGTCGGCCGTCGGTCTCAGTCGGAACTCGGGTGGAACCGTGGCTAGCCAACACGGGCGAACGGAAGACGGCCACTGTTGGTTAGTTGCCGACGCGTCGTCGCTCGGGGTGGCCGAAGTCGTGGCGACTGTTTTCTTCGGTGTTATCCAATTCGCGGCATCGTAGACCATGCGTCTCGCAGTGACCGACGTGGAGGGGGAGAGTGATAGTCGGCCGAGCGACGGGAGCGACCCCTCGACGAGACAGGCTCTTTTCTATCGGGGAAGAGGGTGGCAGAGTGAGTTAGCCGGTCGAAAGCCGCGATTTGGTGCCGTCAGCTTGCTCCGAGCTTTCGCTGTTTTCCTACGAGACTCGTTGGCGAAGCCAGTCGAAACCCCGACGTGCGGAATGGAACAGTCGTCTCGCTACCCGACGAGTAGTGATTCGAATATTCTCGGGGCCGAAAATGTAGGCGAGAAGGCTTAAACCAGTGAAAATAGCGGTGGCTTTTACAGGTTCCTCAAAGACGAACTCTACAGTAGACACAAGTGCGACTTGCACCGTACAGAAAAGTCCGCACGGCGGCGTCGGCGGTGAATCGATATGTAACGTCGCTCGTCGTTCGATAGGTAAGTTTCCGACTCGTCTGTTGGTTACCCAACCGACTTTTGCGACGAGTCGATACTCGCCGGATGGACTACTGTTCGTGACAATAACCGGCACTTGTGCGGCTTCCCCCGGATGAAGTCCATCGATAGGAATCCGAGTACTACAGTGATATTCCATCTGACTTATAAGTGGCTTCGTATGGAGGGTATTTGTCCGTGTCCCGTTCTCTACGGTTCGAGAGACGGCTACCATCCTCGGAACGGGATTGTCTTTCTCCGGTGAATGAATGACGGTAAGATACGGGTCAAGTAAGACGGAGTTCTCCGGCGGGTTAACGACGCAGATGAGGAAGACGGTCGCGTTTCCGGTGTACGTCGTGGTCTCTCGCGGAAGTATTTCTAGTATCGGCCGGGGCGGGGTGTGGAGGTTCTGGAGCGCCGTTTGTTCATCGAAGTTCTTCGATGTCGAGTCACAGTTTTGCGCTCGCGGATGGGTGTCGCCGCCCGTGAGTCCGGCGACGAGAAGAAGCGTTGTCAGTACGAGACAGAAGACAGCGAGTCGGTGTCGAGTTCAGAATCATCGAGTTCTCCCTGTCGAATTCAGCTGTTCGACCAACACCAGAATACATCATGATAGAATATTAACTTTATGTACGTGATTCGACACACACCCAACAAGACACCAAAGCCCGTTCACGGCCCACACCACCAACCAAGAGCGCCTCGACGCCACCCCCAACCAGACTTCAAGAGTATCACAGCGTCCCGGCCGGAACCGTAGTTAACCAACACTGGCGAACGAGCGACGGCCGGTGTTGGTTAGCGGTCGAACTCCCCCGAGCGTCTTGCTTCGACGCCGCCCTCAGTCGGCCGTCGGTCTCGGTCGGAACTCGGACGGAACTGTAGTTAACCAACACGACGGTATCCAAGAGTCGGCTTGTTGGTTAATGGCCGGACTCCCCCGAGCGCCCCGTCTCGGCCGGAACTGTGGCTAACCAACACGGGCGAACGAACGACGGCCACTGTTGGTTAGCGGCCGTCGTGTCCTCGCTCGGGGCCGCGAAGAGGGGTCGGCGACGGTAGCAAGTTGTGCTAACCACTGGTTGCTCGGCGGCGGTGGTGTGTCTCGCCCGTGGTTGCCCGTCGGTTTAAGTACTATTGCGGTGGTCTGAAAGTGCGTTTTTCTGGGGTAGCGGCGCTATAGCTTGCATATTACTTTCAGTATTTTTAAGTTGTATCCGTGTCTACGAACAGATAGGAAAGCCGAGGCTCACCGAGCGTTCTCTCTTTTGTGGAGAACGGTCACGGGTGCTGGAACACCCGCGAACCACGGCTTTCCAAACCCACGGAAAAGCCATGTACGAGTCAGAGCTATCGGAAGAAAAGCGTAACGCTCGCCAACCAGTTGCGGCCCGGACGGAGGGGGTGTAACGATGGGGTGTCGCAAGTGTGGCTGTCGGACGCCCAACCGGATTTGCCGGGAGTGCGAACGCATGGAACGCGCGGAAGAGGTCGCGCGCCGTGACTGCGGGCCAGAGTTGTTCCCCGCCGACTGCCCCGAGTGTGGTGGTCCAACCAGTGGCGAAGGCGTCGTCTGCGCCGACTGCCGCTAACCGTGGCGTCGAACCTATCCAACGCCGACGCCGAGAGTGAGACCGATGTGGTCCGGGTGGAAGCGGCCGTCGAACAAGTCTTGAACGGCGTGCGGGTCGGACTTGACGGCGCGACCGCGAAGACGCTCGACACGTTGCAACTTCTCGCAACTATCGAGGGGCCAGTTTCGATTTCCGAGTTAGCGAGCGACAGCGACGCCGCGAAGAGTACAGTCGCCCGGCATGTGACGCAACTCGCGGAAGCAGGTGCAGTTCGGACTAGTGCAGAAGGGAAGACCAAGCAGGTCGAACTGACGCTCACCGGACGGCTACTCCTCCGAACGCACGCCGAGTCCATGTAACTCTCCCGAGCCTTCATCGACCTTTTTAAACTCTCTGTACAGCCCCAGTCCACGAACAGCCAGTCCTCAGCGAGCGCATGAGCAAGCTTTATTGGGTCGCTGGCCGGATTTTCACCCCCCTGTCGCAGCACCCAGAAAACCCACGACGGGATTGAAATACGGTCCAACCATCTCCCATCTTCGACCGCGCGAGGCGTCGCAGCACCCAGAAAACCCACGACGGGATTGAAGTAGGCCGAGTTGGGCTATTTTTTGGTGAGAGTCAGGTCGTAATATCTAGAGGCCCTGAGACGGTTTTTATTTTGGGTTGTCGGGTTTCTGTTCGCTGAGGTGGTAGTAGCCGGTTTCTCGGAGTTTTTCGTGGAGGGTGGCTCGGAGTTGCTGGAGGAGTGCGGTCGTCGTCGTTGGTGTCGGGGATGTGGTAGATTGTGCCGCGGGCTTGTTCGGTGGCGTGGTCGTCGACGACGACCATGCCGGTCGCTTGGAGGTTGTTGAGGTGGTCGTAGACGGCGGAGCGCCGACGCCTCGGTGGTCTTCCCAACCTACCTCTCGGCCGATGGTCGACGAGAGCGACGGCGGGAGGAGATGCGCGACGACTACGGGTGTGTTCTTGGAGTAGCAGAAACGAGCGATAAATACCGATTAGAGATATGGAGTCTTGTTGAACCGGAATTGAGAGTCTGATGTCGCGGTCTGTGCATATTTAAGCGGCGCGGTTCGCGAGATGTGCCGTCAGGACTCGCGCCACTTGTAGCCGCACTCGACGCAGGTGAATAGTCGAACCTCGTAGGAGCCGCCCGGCTTCGGCATCATCTCGTAGTAGGCCCGGTCGCTGTCGCAGTCGTCCGCCGGGCAGGGCTCCTGCATCGTCTCGCTGGAGCCTTGGGTCGCGTCGGCCACGGCGGGTGCCCCGTCGTTCTGCTGTCCATCCTTGATTGCCATCGCCGCTTCTGCTTGCGAGTCCCGCAACTCCTCGTTCTCACAGGAGCGACACACCCACGTCTCGCCCTCCGTGTGCATCATCGAACCACACTCGTCACAGAATTGCATATAAAGGAGGGATATACGGTTGTCGGATATATGTGTTAACTTCCGCTCCGTCGTGGAGTTCAGACAACTGTTCATACGTGGTCGATGCGACTGAGGACGAGTGAAATCTACCCACTGGCAGTTTTTCGGCCGAAATCGGGGAACGGAGAGTATCAGCCTCCGGTCGGCGGGAGTCCGGTGCGAACCGGAAGTTCCGGAGTTAGCGAGTCCGACGACTGTGCGGGCGACGTGGACGCCGAGGACTGCTCGCTCGGCGACTCGGGACGTGGAACGGTCGCGGTACTATTCGGCGAGTTCGAGGGAACCGACGCGGCGTCAGGGTAGGCGGATTCGGTGTCGGTCGTGGTTGGAGCGCCGACGACCGACGAGTCGTCGCCGCTAACCAACAGAACTATTCTCGATTAGCGGTACGAAGGACGTGTTTCCCTCGCCGTGGCCGGGTGGACGACTATCCAGTTCCCTGAGCGCGGTCGCTGGTAGGAATAGTCCGAGTACGCCCCTTTTTGCTGGTGTGGTGCGGTCACCGCCACCTCCCACCACCTCCACGGTCCGGGTCGCTCACGGCCCACGTGCCGTTTACGGCCGGACTTTCGCCAGAGTACGACGCCATACCAGTTGTTGGTAATACGATTTCTTTATTCAGCCGCACCGCTGTATTTTTCTCGCCCGATTCATCCTGATTCTGGTGTTCCATTGGTTGCCTGTTAGTCGTTACTTCGCTGATTCTTGATACTGTTCGCCGAGGGGCTTCAGCCGTAGTTCTCCGAAGCCGTATCTGGAGTGTGAGCCGACCCGGGTGAGGCCGTTCTTCGCGGTCTCGACCGGGCCTCCATTCAGCGTAATCCTCGATGTACTGGAGCGCCGCGCTCTAGGACTGCATCCGCCGAAGGTTGGCATCGAGGGTCATGTCGTACTTGTCGTGATCGGTATCGAGCGGGTGCGCAGTCAGGCGGTTCCACGCTGACGCCCACGACCGCCACAGACGACTGGAGCGGACCGGCGAGAACTGAATCGGCTGGCGCATCACCTTGCCGGGGCGATTCCCGAAGCCGCCGAAGAAGTCGAGAATCACGCACCCGTTGCCGTCTTCGTCTTCGAGGCAGTCGCCGGATGATACCCGGCTTCGAGGTCGCGGTTGTAGACGCCAACCTTGCGGAAGTTTGCGTTCGATTCTCCGAGGTGACAGGCGGTGCCGCCGCGTTCCTGAACGACCTTCTCCATCCCATGGCGGAGCCACCCGGAGAGGCTGAAGGCCGGGATGATGCCTCCAATCTGGTTCTACGGGTCGTCGTCCTCGTAGTTGCCGTTCGAGACGTGGTGGCTGTCGGTCATGATGCTGTCCCCGACCACAGCAGGTCGGTCCGGATTCGCACGAACACGTCGCAGTCGATGTCTTCAATTATAGTTTGGTGTCGTTGGTTGGTTGTCGGTCGATTCCGTGGCGGCCGGTCGCCACTCGGAGTGCCCGTTCGGGGAGTCGAACCCCGGCGTACGCGTTCACTGCAACGCCGCCGACCTCGTACTCCGTGCAGGTCTGGCCGTCCTCAGTGCGGAGGATTCGAGCCGTCACGCGGTCGTCACTGGTCTGCATCGTAACCCTCCCTCGCGGTGTGTGCCTGTTCGAGAAGGTCAACGGCCAGCGCTTCGGCCTGTTCAGCAGAGGGGTGAACCAGCGTTCCGACAGACTCGTCGTCGTCAGTGCTCACCCCGAAGCCGAGCGGGACGCCACCACGGCCGACAGTGCACGTTTGTAGGACCACCCATACTTGAAAACCCGACAAAGAGTTTCTGGATAGCAGGAATACTCGCTTTCACTCTGGGAAGACAGTCAGCGACGGAAAGTACGTGTCGTAGAATGCATCGTCAAAGCTGATGAGTGCATCTGCATCAGCGACCGCGTGACCACCGATGACGAAATCGGCGGCGATGTGCTGGCGTGGCGCGAGTTCGCCACCGCACTCCTCACATCGCACGGTCTGCTTCGTACCACAGGAGGGACACTGAAGCCCGTCTGGCCGTCGGTCAGCATACTGTTGGAATTGTTCACCTGCTCGGAAGAGCGCGGCTGGAGACGGGTCTTCGAGCTGAATGCTGAAGTCCTCGAGAAACTGGTCAAGGTTGGACGTCGTCTCGAAGTGACCATCGGCCGCAAGTTCTGCGTAGACGATGGATGGAATGACGACTTTGCCGTCCTGATAGGCGCTTCGGAGTGCGTCCTCACTTGCGTCCGCATAGCCATCCTCGTACAACAACGCGAGGAGTGCATTCGTATCAACCGACGTGATCACGCCTCAGCCCCCGAGTCTCCGTCGTCCTCGTCGTCGTTCACATCTCGTGGATATTCGCCGCGGAGTCGGCGCATTCGCTCAGGCATCGACGCTTCGCTCTCCGCGCTTCCGCGGTATTTTTCGAACGGGTTCTCACCGTTGGCTGTCGTCGGTTCTTGTTTCTGAATCGTATAGCCAGCGTCTGTTTTCTCGAAGGCGAGTTCGTCGCCCGGTTCAATTCCGAGGGCGTCACGAATCTCCTTCGGAATCGTGACCTGACCTTTGGTAGTGACCCGAGGCATCTCAAGGAGAACTACGGAGTAATACGTAATTAGTATTACGGGGATTGATATTCTCGTACATCCGACTGCACACTCTTGAACGGACCATCCAGCGAGGCAACTTACCAGAGAGTAGGCTATCAGCGAGCACAAACGAGTTTTCCGACCCCAGAAAGGGGCGGGGACAACATTCCCTGCCCGAGAACCATGGCAACACTCCGAGCAGCAACAACGTCGAACGGCGTCACCGTTACCGATGCACAGGCAGTTCGAGAACTCTGCGAATCATACTGTTTCGGAACGCTCGACTGGGAGGTCGACGACAACGACCGATTCTCGATTTGGGGCTACGACGCCTTCGAGGTCTACGGGCGTCGAGAAAACGGCCTGCCCGACTACGAAGCAGGACAGCGGACCCACGAGTTTCTTCGGGCACTCGCAACGTACGTCGAGGAAGGCGACGAACTCGATATTCAGACGGCCGGATTTACGAAGTGTCGGTTCCCGGTACTTGCCTTCAGGTACGTCATCCGGCGTGGCGATGTCCTGCGAGCAGACCTTCGGACTCTTGAGCCAATCGAGGATTGAATGGTGTGGCGCGTCTTACCGGAATAAACGCGTCACTGAACCCGGTCACGGGGAGTGTCAGCGTAGAGATTTCGTGGTTTTGGTAGAAACAGTTATTGAGTAGAGAATACTACTAGTCGTATGGCGACGTCAGTAAAGATGGACGAGGAAACCAAGTCTCGTCTCGAACGGTTACAAGCCGAAATCCGCCTGAAAACGGGAAAGCAGGTCACTCAGCAAGAGATTCTAGAGCGACTGGTCAACGACGCCGCCGAGTCGAAAGCCGAGGTCATTGATTCGTTCCGCGACTCGCAGGTTCCCGTCGACGATGACGCTCACGAGGCCTTCCACGATGGGACCGTTGCATCCGGTCAGAAAACGACAGAAGACGACATCGACGACATCATCTACGGATGAGCATCTTCATCGATACGGGTGTGTTCTACGCCCACCACGACGAGGATGCCGCGAGACACGAGACGGCGAAAGCGTTCTTCGACCGCGTCCTCGACGGTGACTTCGGTCAACCGTACACGAACGACTACATTCTGGACGAGGCAGTAACACTCACGCGAAGACGGACGAACGATGTCACTGCCGCGACTACGATTGCCGACCGGATTCTCGGCAACGACCCTTATCCGGACGTACTCACCTTCGACCACGTTACTCCCGATATTTTCGAAGCCGCGTTCGAGTGTTTCACCACGTACGACGACCACACACTCAGTTTCACGGACGCAACGACAATCGCACATAGTCAATTGCGAGACATCGACTCAATTGCGAGCTTCGACGACGATTTCGACGGCATCCACGAGCGGACTGATCCGAGTATCGTCACGATGTAGACTAGCGTGAATCCGGATTCGACACGTCCGACCTCTGTTCTTGTAAGTAACCTATAAGCTATCTTTGGTCGGAGCATGCGTCCATCTGCTCTCCGAGCGAGCAATCAGAGCAGACAGCGTCTTCTGCATAATCAGCACTTTTCGCATATCTGTTCCAATCTAAAGGGTAGGGCTTACTCCTCGTACTCCGTGATTTTTCTGTCCCTGAAGGGTGCGGGCCACTCGACTTCTCGGTGCCTCACGAAGACGATGACAACGCCACTCGCAAACCTAGAGACGACGAGTAGAGTCCGGAAACGTGCACAGTACGAAGCCCTCGAATTCGAACTCCAGAACGGTGATGTGCGTGTTCGGAACGGAAGCTACGCCGACCCATTCTCGACGCCGTCCGCCACCACCAACTCCTCGCCGACGGTGGCGAGGCTGTCCAATCCTCAAACCAATCGCGCGACCACGAGGAGAATTCCGAAGAACAAGCAGAGACCGCTTCAACCCTACTCGGGTTCGTCTGTAACCGATACCCCGAGGATTGGTCGGTTATTAGCAGAAGACAGGATGTGGGTGTGTTTTGGAGTTATGCTTTCAGTTGTTGGCTATTCCGTTTCTCGGAGGTCACGATACGCCGCGACGTTCCCGAACTCGTTGTGTGTGACGGTCTGAATCCGTAGGTCGGTTCGTCGTCGGAGTCAGCTTGTGCCATTGCATCCGGATGATAAAGTGAAAACAAGATTAACTGTTATATTATAAATAGGTATGTGTGTATCACAGGATGCCAAGCTCTCACGTTATGAAAGGGAATGTAGCGTCTCTACTGGCAGAGGGCTATTTTCACCCCTGTTGAGGGTTTAAGAGAATGGCAAATACGGCTTGCTGAATAGAGAGTATATGCCCCACGACCTGCAACAGAGGTACTATTCGTCAGGTACCACCTCGTAGGGTAGCATCATTTCCTGGTCCTCGTGTTCAAGGATGTGACAGTGCCAGACGTACCGGCCAGTGAACCCGGTAAAGGCCGGTCTGATAATAGCGGCCTCGTTCGGATTCACCAAGACTGTGTCCTTGGGGCCTTGCTCACCCGGATCCGGTTGGATAACCGGCCCTTCGAGGTAGTCCGCCACTGCCGGGTCCTCACCGGCTTGCCGCGCTTCATCGAACGCTTCCGCGTTGAACGTCCGCCGCCCCACCACCTCGAAGTCGGCTAGATGGAGATGAATCGGATGTGAGTCACCCGTCACGTTCGCCAACACCCACTCCTCCGAGGTCCCAAACGTCGGCTGGACCACTGCCTCCTCGTCGGTCCACTGGGACCGATTGAGGAAGTGGCTGTCGTACTCGATGCCCGGTGCGACCTCAAGTGTGCCCGTGTCGAGGGTCATGTACCGGGTGGTACCTGAATCCGTCACGTCAGGTTCCGGATACCGCTTGTTGATCTGGGTCAGGAACCGTGACAGCGGGATGGTTTCGTCCTCCTCGGTCACTGAGTCCGTGACCTTGAACCGCATGATTTCCGGCATGTCCGACTCGGAGATGGGGACGGTCTCACCCGCATACGGCGTCGGAGCGTTGTTGGTGAGCGTGAAGGTCTGGCCCTCGAAGTCGGAGAAGTCGATGACGATGTCCGCCCGTTCCGCACCGCCGAGTAGTAGCGAAGACTGGTCGCCACCCGGCCCGATTGTCGCAACTGAGTCGAGGAATCCGAGATCGGTAGCGATCTGGTTCATCGTCGGCACGCCCGGGGCCGTCTCGTTCCTGAGGTTGAGGTTGAACACTCGTCCGTTCGACCCGTTCAGGAACCGGAAGCGATATTTGCGCGGTTCGACCTCGATGTACGGGTAGGCTTTGCCGTTGACGACGGGCACGTCGCCGAAGAACTCCGCTTCGTAGTCGTCGTCGGTGCCGTCCGAGTATTGGAGCGAGCCGTCGCTGTTGAACGAGCGGTCTTGGATGACGATTGGGACCTCGTAGTCGCCTTTGGGGAGACTGTTCTCCATGGGGTCCCGGAGCAGGTAGAACCCGGCGAGGCCCGCGTAGACGTTCAGGCGTGTCGCTCCGAGCGCATGGTCGTGATACCACAACGTCGCCGGTTCCTGCTTGTTGGGGTACTCTTTGACCTGCTGGTGGGGGACCGGACTGTCGTGAATCGCCGGGAAGTCAGCGGCAGTGTTCCCGTTGGGGTCAACCCACGCCTCTGGGTAGCCGTCGCTACGTGGCCCGGTCACGCCGCCGTGGAGGTGGGTCACAGTCCGCGACTCGGGGGCCGGGGGTTCAGCACCATGGACTCGTTCGTCGACGCTCAGCAGGTGGTCGGTCGGGAGGTTGTTGATATATTCGACCTCGACCGGGCGGTCGGGCCGGGCTTCGATAGTCGGCGCCGGATAGCTTCCTCCGTAGCCCCAGACGGTCGTATCGAGTCCCATCGAGGTGGGGAGTACGGTCTGGTCGAATTCGGTGAGTTCGATTTCGTAGCGGTGAGTGCCGCCTTTCCGGCTGGTGGGGGTCAACACTCCGGGTCGGGGGAGTGGGTCTTCCCACTTGGGGATGGTAAGCGGGGTGGTACCTGTGATGGCAGCAACGTGGTCAGTGGTCCATGGGGCGGTGGCGGCCAAGCCAGTTGCGCCAACTGCTTTGAGAACGGTGCGTCGGTTCGCGGTGGGCGAACGTTGCGGTTCGCCCTGAATTGGGTCGTCGGAATTGGACATGTTTGGGGGTGCGTGCTGGTTGCCGCTCTCCGACTGGCTTGTTGGCCGAGTTATGCGTCGTGTGTGGCGACCAGCGAATGGTCTCTGAACAGGTTAAAATTTTGTTATGACGTATATGATGCGATTACTGGCCGTGCTTGACGCTCCCTATATACGCCCTGTGCGCCAGTATGAACCATCTAATAGATGATAAACGGAACCTACGGGCACTGTCTAGTTAGCGCAGTTTGAGAAGTGAGCAGGTCGTGCAGTTGGTTGGAATGAAGGTCGCAGACCTGCTCAGGGAGACGTTAGAGACGGCTACTCTTGAAGTTGGTAGCGGGAGCGGACGGCGACGTCCGTCAGGGCGCTCGCCGTCCGTCTCCACGCTACCGGATGTTCGTTCAGAGAAACAGCAGTGATTCTCGGATTATTAGGCGTTGAACGGACACATGGAGCGGTCTGGAATTGGGTGCATCGGCTGGCCGACAGCGTTGGCGACCCGCTGTCGGCGTCGCCGACGCGGGTCGCGGTCGACGAGACCGCTGTCCGGATTAACGGTAAGTGTTGTTGGGTGTACGCAGCAACCAGTCTCGAAATGAAAATGCTGCCTGATGTCTCTGTGTTTGGTCGGCATGGCACCAATCCGGCAGCTGCGTTCCTCCACGGTCTCACCCAGAAACACGATTGCTCACAGGCGGTGTTTCTGGTCGATGGCGCAGGCTATCTGACTGCCCTCTCTCGATTAGGATTGAGCGGTCACCTTGAATATGTTGACCGAAACCACATCGAAAAGTTTCACACCCTCAAAATGAGAATTGACCGCTTCCATTCGTCGTGGGTGGGCAGTCGGCTGAGCGTCCGCCAGTGGCTTGCGTCGTTCGTCCATTACTATAACTTCCAGCGACCCCACCAAGCACTCGATGAACGCACACCGGTTGAGGAGGTAAACTAGACAGTGCCTCATCGGTGGTCGTCTCGCCGACAGACGCGGACCGGATTCTGCTAACACCACCTGTTCGGTACTGGCGGGGCGACACCCGGCCGTGACTATTCCCCTCAGCGAAACCACCGCTTGGTTCGTTACTCGTCACCACTGACCGAGCAACCGAGTAACAGTCTTTCAGTATTTAACTACCTGCTATAACAGGTCTCATTCATCTCTGATATTTGAATCTTCCATTCAGTATCAGATTTTATAATACTCAATAGACACTTTAGATGCTGGTGAGAACACGACCGCAATGAACGCTCGGAGCCAGCAGATTCTCGCCGTCGCCTTCTCCATCCTCATCGTCACGGCGACAGTAACGCCCGCGACTGCCGCCCTCGACTCGCCACCCTCCCAGTCCGACGCCGACCTCCCGTCGCTCTCGTCGCTCGCCACCACTATCGCAGGCCACGAGGTCTTCCCCGACACCCCCGGCAACGGCAACGGAAACGGACCGGGGAACGGCAAGGGGAACGGACCGTCGAAGACCACGACCACGACCGCGACCACGACGACGGCCGGGAATGAGACGACCACGCCCGGCCAAAGCCCACCGGAAAACCCCGGACAGGGACCGCCAAAGAACAAAACGCAGGGACCGCCCGAAAACCCCGGCCAAGGTCCGCCGGAGAACAAGACGCAAGGACCACCCGAGAACCCCGGCCAAGGCCCGCCGGAGAATCCCGGACAGGGACCGCCGGAGAACCCCGGTCAGGGACCGCCACCGCACGCGGGGCCGCCGTCGTGGGTGCCGAACAAGGGCGGGAACTCGAACGCGGACAAACGCGGGCCGCCCGAATGGGCGAAGAACGGGCAAGCCCCGCTACCGCCTACGAATCGGTCGGCGCTCCGTAATCGGAGCGAACCACTGGCGAACGCGACTCTCAACGTCTCTATCCGCGAGAATGCGTCGGCCGCCGACTACCGGCTTGCCGCCATCGACGCCCTCCAGACTACCGAGTTCGACGCGCCCGGTAGCTCCGCCGATGACCACCGCCGCCAAGCCCTCCGCGAACTCAACGAATCACTCGACTACGTTCTCGACGCCAACCGTACCACCTCCGCCCAGTTGTTCGAGCGCGATAAGGAAGCGAGTACACCCCGCAGTTCGCGCCGAGCGTCACGAAACTACTGGTGCGGTCGGACGAACGCCTCGCGGCGACCGCTATCGCGGACGCCGACCGACTCGCGCACGCTTCGCGACCGGAACGTCTCGTTCGACCAGCAAGCCGTCGCAGAGAACATCTCCGGAGCGCGCCGAGCAGTCGAGCGCGCCGAGCGGTTCCGCGCGCGCGGCCAACAGCATACCGCCATCAGCCAGTACCGCGTCGCGTGGATTCACGCCCAGCAAGCCCTCGACGTACTCGACCTCGCCGCCACCCCGAACGTCACCATCACCACCCGCGAGGACATGCCCCACGAGGAGAACGTCACCTACGCGGTTCGCGGCCGCGTGTTCGACGTTCGAGGCCACGAACTCGCGTTGTCGCTGTCGTTGAACGGCGCGAACCGGACGCTCAATCTGTCGGTGAACACCACGCCGGGCGCGATTGGGACCTTCGAGACGAACGTCACCCTCTCGCGGCAGGTCAACCGCATCACGGTCGCGGCAACCGACCCGAACCGGCGGTGGTCGCCGGAGTACGGCGGCGAGAACGCAACTGTCGGCCGGGATGTACTCCGTCTCGACGGCGATGGGTTGCCGGACTTCTACGAGTTGAACGTGACGGGAACCGACCCCTTGGGGCCGGACAGCAACGCGTCGCGGACTTCGTTCAACGAGTCGGGGAACAACGTGACTGACGGGGCGGAGGACTTCGATAGCGACGGGGAGACGGTCTACGAGGCGTACCGGTTCGGTCTCGACCCGCTGGACAACGACACCGACGGCGACGACTTGCGGGACGGCTTCGAACTCCAGTTCCGGGGTATCGACCCGCTCACGAATGATACCGACAACGACACGGTTCGAGACCCGGCCGAAGACCTCGACAACGACTCGCTGTCGAACCGCCGCGAACAGGCCGCGAACACCAACCCCGTCGAAAACGACACCGACGGCGACACGTTGAACGATTCGGCGGAACTCGCCAACGGGACCGACCCACTGGAACCGGACACCGACAGCGACGGCTTGCGCGACCCCGACGAGTACGCAGTCGGCACCGACCCAACTGTGGCGGACACCGACGGCGACGGCGTGTTGGACGGGAACGAAACGTTTGCGACCGAGACGACAAACGAGTCGGTGGGCGCGGCGGTGAACATCTCGGGCGAAGGCAACGTCGCGGACACGGTAACGATTCAGAACGAGACCAACGACCGGATTCAGACCGGAACGGTCGCCAACGCCTCCGCATCGGAAGTTCTCGATGTGGATGCAGACGCCGAGTTCGAGCAAGCGAACCTCTCCATCGACTACGACGAGCAGGCGGTCGGCGACGAGTCGGACTTAGCGGTCTACACCTACGACCCCGAACTGCAGACGTACGTCAAACTCCCCTCGGAAGTGGACGCCGAAAACGACTCGGTGACGGGGACGACCCCGCACTTCTCGACGTTCGTCGCCATGAACCAGACCGCATGGCAGAACTACATGCAGAAACGTGCGAAACCCAAGCCCAAATACGCGCTGAACGAGTCGTTCAGTGACCTCTCAGGGTGGAACTGCACGGGGTCGTGTTCGACCGGCGCAGGCCGCGCAGTCATCGGCCAGAACTCGTCGCTGTTCTACTCCGACGACGTGAGCGCGGCGTGTACAGGTCCGCGCTTCCCGGATAACGGCGAATGTCCCGTGAACGGTGGAGACGGCGACGACGATGACGACAGTGACGACGATGATGACGATGACGACGAGGGAACGAGTGACCCGTCGCCGCCCAAGCAGTTCGACCCGTCTGATAACGAGAAGTCGCTCACGATTCCGTCGGATACGGTCGAAGTCACGTTCACGATGCCGATTATCGCGTTCGCGGAAGAATCGAACGCGAGTGTGGAAGTCGCCGTGTCGGTCGGGTCGGAAACGCGGACCGTCTTGGAGTTGTCGGGCGACGACGGCGAGCGAAACACCGACCACGCCTACATCGACGAGACGTTCGAGAATCCCGACGGCCAGCAGGTATCCGTCTGGATTCACACCGAGAACCTCGCAGGCACGAGTCCCGGAAAGGCGAGTGTCGAGGTGAAACGCGACAGTGACGGCGACGGCCTGACGAACGGGTTAGAGCAACTCGGCGTCAAGACCGGGACCGGGCGCGTGTCCACCGACCCGTACGACGCCGACACGGACGGGGACGGACTGTCGGACGGCGAGGAAGTGGCAGGCTACATCCCGCGGTACGTCGATGGCGGATATTTCGAGCTTCAGAGTAACCCGACAGCGTTCGATACCGATAGTGACGGGCTTTCCGATTACGAGGAGCGACGAATCTGGCACAGCGAGGTCTTGGACGCGGACACCGACGGCGACGGGTTCCGCGACTCGTCGGACCCACGTATCTGGATAGAGGACAATCCGCCGGGAGTCTCTGACATCTACTCGGACAACTTCAAAGAACACATCGCGTTTACTGTCAGCGACCAGTCTGCAGTGACAGTGCGGTCGAAGCCGCGCTACGCGCCGGACAGTATCCTCGACTCGGCGTATTGGAACGCGAGCAAGGCGACAGTCACGAAACAGGCTAGCGACGACTACCGAGTCGAGTTCGACGACCACGGACTGCTCAACGAACCACCGGACCGATACTGGGTGAACGTCACGGACGCCCACGGCAACGAGCGCGTCGTACTCATCGACGTGACGGAGGGCGCTGGCGCAGAACTCGCGGCGGCCGGTGTCGCAGTCGGGACCGCTGGGTCGCTACCCTCACCTGATTTGATACCGGACGAAGTAGTTCGGATTCCGGCGGCCCTCCTCGGATTAGGTGTCGCCGCAGGCGGCGCGTACGTCACCAACGAGTATATTTCGGCGAGCGGTGAGACCGTCAGGAACGAACCCGTGACAGGCGTTGAAGCGCAGTATCCGGTGAGCGAAACCGCGTTAGCGACGACGGTGACGCTCCCGACGGGCGCGGCCGAGACCGGGACAGACCCACGGACAGGTGCGCAGGTGGTTCGCGGGCATGGCTGGCAGTACATCGCCCAGACGACGAGTATTACCGAAGCCGAACTTCAGCAGGTCCTGCAGAACAATCCGACGGTCCACAAGCACGGCGAGGGCGACTACACTGTCATCGGCAAGACCGACTACCTCGAAGAAATCGTGATTTCGATTGTCGGTGGCACGATAATGGCGGCGAGTGAACAGCCAGTATATAACGAGGATTGTGATGATACAATCGATATAACGAAGCACGATAATCCTGAACACTCACTTCGTGAGTCTAAACCAATCGATAAGGTCCCGACACTTCGAGAAATATTGAAAAATCCAACAAAAATCGTTGATGCGGGTCAACAGCGATACTATATACTTCGACTCGGCCCGAATAAGGTTATCATGGCCGTCGCCGATACTGTATCTGATGCGTATCACGTATTACGCACGGTTCTTACAGGTAATGACGGAGGGTTCTATAAAACGATTGACGATGCAGAAAAGGATATCCCAAAGAACGACAAAGAAGTAGTGTATGACGAAGACAATAACGTTGACTGCTAACTACCTTTGAGTGAATACATGTCTTTCAACAAAGCACATGAGCATGAACAGGCCGCACAACAACATCGAGAAAATGGCGATTTCGTTGAAGCAGGTGAGTGCTATACTGCTGCCGCATATATTTACTTAGCCGACTGGCCCCCTACCCATCGTGGGAAGAACGTGAGCCATGGCGAATATTATCTTCTTAATGCTGCAACCTGTTATCGACTTGGTGGTTGTACTGACCGTGCAAGGAATCGATGCCAGCAAGGTGTACTCATTGCAGAAGAGTTACTTGATAGAACAAAAAATATCGGTGGTACTACTGCTTACGATAGAGCGCGGTACGCCGCATGGTACGAGTTCATTGGCGATTTCCGAGTAGTTGGTATTCTCACCGAGAAAGTGTCTGCGTATGAACGGGCGGAGCAAATATACTTTGAAGAGGGAGACCCACCACTAGCGCATCGTGAACAAGAACACATCTGGTTAGTCGAATTTTTTGAACAGATTCTCCACGAATCTGATGGTGATGTCGAGAATTGGAGAAAAATAATGCAAGAGATGACATTTAGTGAATGGGTTAAATACAAACAAGAACACCTCCCGGATGCCTTTGACAAGCTCATTTCTCAATCGGAATAGATTTATAGAAATTTGTATACCCAATATGTCCTCACCACTATATCAACACTAAAACGATAGCTGATATAGTTCTTCGACAGTGCTGATAAGGCAGAGGACGCCGCAAGAAACTACAAAGACGACCCGTTAGAGGAGGTTAACTGCTAATGACAACTAACCGTCGTAGCGAACTAGAAGAGGAAGCAACATCTCTTGCAAAGGACCGTAGGTTTGGTGTTGCTGGAGATACCTACGTTCAAGCTAGCTTTGAGGAGGCCGGACAATGGTTCGGTTCTGCTAGTTGGGCAATGGAATTACGGATGTTATTTAAAGCGTGCCTCTGCTATCGGCTTGCCGATCAAAATCGGCAGTGCCGATTTGCTGCTCAACTTGGTATCCAACTCGCAGAGGAATACGCAGCACGCATGAGGGAAAGACCTGAGCCGACACATCCTCCTGACCAAGCTGAACGTGGTGTTTGGCATGAATTTATTGGCGATTTTCGATTAGTTGCGGGCCTTGAAGGTGCTACTAGGGCGTATGATTCCGCTGAAAAGGTTTACCGTGAAGTAGGGAATCCGAACGCTCATTTCGCAGAGGGCCCCATCATGAGTGTACAAGCGATCTTCAGTACTACAGTTCTGGCTGCTGGTGAAAATGAGGAGCTAATTACTAAGTCAACTCAGGGAAAGCTTGTAGACTGGTTAGAATATAAGCGGGAAAACCTACCGGAATTAATCGACAACGTAGTTTCTTCTGACGAGTGGAATCTTCCAGAGTGAAAAAGAACAACCAACATCCTACAATGAACTCGCTTAATTTTATGAATATTTGACAAGCTGTATCGTTTCAATCGGATTTAGAAATCTAGAATCTGATGGAAGTCTCCTTCCCGGAACCATACAAGGCGAAATGAAAATTGTGGTAGATGGAGACGAAGTGACGAAGTTCGCCGGACAAGAGAAACTAAACAAAGAAGCGACCCGATGCGGCAGGATTCGGACGACGACGGCCTCGACGACGGTCGAGAACTCGACCTGGGCACCGACCCGACGCGCGCCGACACGGACGGCGACGGTATCGCCGACGCCGAGGAGAGACGTGGCGGGTCGGACCCGACGCTCGCCGACTACGAGGGGCCGACCATCGACGTGTTCCGCGCCGAGTTCGGCAAAGACGCGTTCAGCGGGGATACGTCGTACGCGGTCGGCTACCGGGTGGACGACCCGAGCGGGGTGGCGTCCTCACGGCTCACGAAAAACGGCGAGGTCCAGACGCGGACGACGTGGGGTGGCGACCGCCACGGGAGTCAGTCCCGCGCGTTCGAGACGGGTCTGCCCGAGACGATTCTCGACGGATTGACCGGGACGAGCGTCGTGGTTCACGCCCGCGACACCCACGACAACCGCCGCCAGCAGGTGGCGATGGAACGCGCGAACGTCTACGGCGCGACCGTCAAAGAACTCACCACCCAGTCTGACCTCGGCCCGGAACGCGCCTCGATGTTCGCCGGAATGCTCTCGGGATTCACCGTCGGAGCCGGTTCCACCGCGCAGACGGTCAAAGCGCTCACCGACCAGCCACTCGCGTTCCTCGGAGCGTTCGAGCAACTCGCCACTCTCGTCGACCGACTCGGACTCATCGACAAGATTCTCGCCACACTCCCCCGCCAGATGGTCGAGAGTCTCGAAGCGAAACAAGCGACGAACAATCCCTACGACAGGTCGGACCCGAGCGAGCAAGCCGAGTATGATGCGTTCCGCGTCGGCTGGTACACGGGCTACGTGGCGTTCCAAGCCGTCCAACTGGTGGTCGGCGGACAAGCCCAGACCGCGGTGAAAAACTCCGACCGATTCGCCGACCTCGTAGACCGCCTCGACCGCAACGGACGCCTCTCGGAAGCGAAACGGTACTACGACGTGGCGAAGGAGCGGACGACCGGGCGCGCAAAGCGGGTGACGTTCGAACTCGGCGAGCGAGCGGCGAAGGGAAGCTGGCACTTGAGCAAGAAGAGCGGACGCCGGGTGGTGGCGGGCGTGAAGACCGCCGCCGGGAAGTACGACGCACGCCAGCGACTCTCGAACGCAGAGGCGAGTACGCACTCGCAAATCGACGGCATGCAGTCGGCCGACCAGCGAGTAGTCGGGCGACTGCTTGCACGGACCGACGACCCCGAACTCATCGCGGACGGCGGCGACAACTTCGTCGCTATCATGCGGCAGGCCGACGACATTGACCCCGATGTCGCCAAACGATTCGCTAAATTGGAACGGAATGGTGAACTGAGTCGTGCAGAACGTCGGAAACTCCTACAAGCCTACGAGAACAATCGAATCGGGAGCAACGACCTCCGGCGGATTTCGAAGCTACTAGAGAGTCGTGGAAACGACGATGACTACTACGTCAGTGACGACGTAACAGTAGAAGATTTAGTTAAGATTGCTGACGAGGGAGCCGACCTTAGTGAGACGGGACTTGTAGTTAAACCGGAAAACACCGAATATGATTCACAGTCGGAGACAATTTGGCTTGAGTTGGGTGATGCCAACGCAGGTGGAGATGGTTGGCTCCATATTGCTGTTAGGCATCTCACTGGTTCTCAAGATGGTGAGCAAGTTACCTCACTCTTTCCAATAGGGCAGACCGTTAAAGGCGAAAAAATACCGAACGAACTCTCCCCAGCAGAGGTTAAAAAACTAATCTATTTAACCGTCCGACGCGGGAAAACGTCTGGGGGAAGTGCCCGGGGGAAAGTTGAATATATGCTAGATCCGAGTGAACATGGATTCGATGACATAGGAATCACCCAAATGCGGGTTGTCGTGCAACCGGACGGTTCCATTGAAACTGCCTTTCCAGAGAAAGGTAGTTCGGTTCGAAGAGTAATCCCGGGACAAGGAGTGAAGTAACGGTATGGTTCCGACAACGTCTGCTGTCAAGTTTGAAATCACGTATGCCGAGAACTTTCGGCAGCGGGTTTGCGACGAAAACGACTCAGACCCATTTGGTCATCTGAAAACTAAGATTGACGGAGAGTATCTCATTGGAACTGATGACACTTACGTTGGTGTGTGGCTGTCAGAAGATTTGGCACGTTTACTTGCTCAAACAGAAGCAATTGTCTCCGGATCTGAGACGAGGGTTACATTTCGGAATGGTCCATCGTATCTTGTGGCTGAGCCTTACGACGAGACAGTTGATCTTACTCATTGTCTCCATCTTGAAGGTGCAGAAAACCCTGAAGAACGTTGGGAAATGGAAAGGACATTTACAGTTACAAAACAGGAGTGGATTACTGAACTTGTTCAGGCTTCTGAGGAGTACTACCGTGATGTCCTCAAACTAAATCCTGACCTCAAAAAAGATGATTACTTGCTCCGACTTGGAGAAGAGTTAGAGGCCGCGAAAGAGCGACTTGACGTGCTAAGCAATCAATAAACAACAACTGCGATCTGAACAGTTATCAAGTACGAAAACAAACAGCTGTGACTCTCAGGCACTGTCTAGTTAGCGCAATTTGAGAAGTAAGTAGGCCGTGCGGTTGGTTGGAATGAACGGTCAATTTTCCGGTACATGCGCTCTACCCGACCATCTCGCCGCCCCGCCATTAATCTATTCCATATCCCTCCGGTGAATCGCCTACTTACACGTTTCTACCCTCTAACTTACGTGTTGAGACTCGGCTATCCACCCTATTCCGAGGTCTCGTTTCTCGACTCGGTAGACCGTGCTTCAGGTTCGCCGAGCAGAACGTATTAGTGACGCTACGTCTCTATACGCTAGATACACGACTACAGTTAGCTGTATAGATAGTTCAATTAATGCAGTACGAGCGGAGTGACTATCGAGAGTATGACAGGAAGTTATCCAGATGGCGAGGCGAGCGACAGAACGGAGTTACAGTGTCCGGCGTGTTTCACGACCGGACTCGACAGTATCGACCGTATCACCGGCCAGTACGACACGAGGCGCGAGGAGTACGTGTACGCGACACAGTGTCCGAACGACGACTGTGAGGTCGAACGGGTGCCGCCCGAGGAGGTGCGCCGTCAACTCTCGTCGGGCGTCGGCGTCGGCGTTGGGTTCGACTTCGACCTTGCGGGCGTGGTCCGCGAGTTCAGTTTGCGGACGGCCGCGATGGTCGCGGCGGTCTGCCTGCTGGCCGTTGCGGCCGTACTCGCGTCCGGCGGCCTGTCGCTGTCGGTCAACCCCGGATTGGGTGGGACGGCGAGCGCGTCGGACGCGCCCTACGAGAACCTCTCGACGGCCGACGCCAGTCTCACCGTCTCGGACGAGATGGGTAATTGGACGGTGTACGGCTACGGCGGCGCGTACGTCGTGACCGGCGACCTACACGGTACCGTCGTTTATCTCACTCCGGCGGGGAACGTGACGCGGACGCCGTATTTCTTCTCGTCGCGGGCGAACGCGCGAGACGCGGTACTGGCGTGGCGTGCGAAACACGAGACGGACCCGTCACAGTATCCGCGGCCGGACGCACCGAACAGTACGGCGCTCTATCAGTCGAGTAATTGGACGGCGTTCGAGTTCAACGGTAGCTACGTCGTTGCCGGACGAATCAACGACTCCTTGGTCTATCTGTATCCGAACGGGACGTACGCCGAGCGCCCGTACGTCTACGAGAACGTCTCGGATGCGCGGCGGGCGATAGTCAACTGGGAGGTTCACGCTGGCGAGTACGGCAGTCAACTCCCTTCGGTCGAGCCAGTGCCGCTTGAAGACGTGAAGTCGGACTTGCGGGAGTGGGACCCGGACGGTATCGACTGGCCGACCCAGACGCCCGCGTCGGGCGACTACGACTGGCAGTGGCCGAGCGACGAGTACGACCCGACCAACACCTCCGAGACAGCGACCACCGACGTAATTCGCGGCGCGGTCTACGACGACGCCGACCACGCGGTCGCGGGCGCAACCGTCTACTTAGAGCGTGCGGGGCGGACGGTGACGACCGGCGCGAACGGGACGTTCGAGTTCGGGAACGTCACGCCGGGGAACGACACGCTGTTCGTCGAGCCACCGACGGGGAGTTCGCTGGCGGCGAGTCGGCCGGTGAACGTCACGGTGACAGAGGCGGGCGACCTCCGCGTACAGGGAAGCCCGGAGAACGTGGTGTTTTTCGAGACCGCGGACGGGACGGTTGCGGAGAACTCGCTCCGGTTGTTGACGCGGCCGAGTCAGCGTATCGAACTCACGGGCACCGGGTCGGCGCTGGCGTCCACGATACAGTTCGCGCAACCACTGAATGCTGAGAATACGTCGGTCTCGCTTACGGGGTTGTACACGGCGGGCGAGCAGACCAAGACTGTTTCGGGCCACAACACGGCCGAAACGGTCCCTATCGACGGGAATCGCGTACCCGACCGCCAACGTCTTGGACTCTCCGGACAGGTTGCCAGCGAGCGCGTCTCGACATCAGGCACCTATACGGGGTCGGGGTCGGCTCCGACACTCCCGGTTCGAGGGAACATGCCGCCGCGGGACGTGCGCGTCGACCTCGCGGCGAACCTCTCGGAGAACCGCGTGACTGATAGTGAGACGCTGGGGTTGGATGCGCGGCCGACGCGGGCGGTGGTGTCGCAGTTGACTGACGGCGAGACCGGCGTGGTCGAGGTGCGGCGGAACGGCACCTACGAGGTCGCAGTCGAGTGGAAGATGCGCAACACCCAGTACGGCGGGATGCACGGCCGGTTTACGGTCTCGGCGTGCGACGAGTCGGGGTGTCGCCAGCTGACGACGGTCGAGCGGCGGTTCGGCGGCGGCCGGTATCGGGCGTCGCGGTCGGGGACCTATCGGACGACGGTCGCGTTGGATGCGGGTGAACACCTCGAAATCGAGGTTGCCGAGAGTGGGTGGGGGAAGACGATGATACCCGCGCAGGTCGTCACCACCTATCAGGGCGAGCGCACGTCGGCGACCGAGACGGTCACGGTCGGCGGGAACCTCCCGCCCGCGAACGCATCACTCACACTCACGGGGAACGACGGGGTGGAGACGCGGTACGGGACGCCGCGGGTGAACGTCCACGGCAACCCCGAAGACTACGGGTCAGTCTCGCGGGAGAAGACGCGGACGCTGTTCTACGCGCGTGAGTCGGGCTACTACACGTTGCGTCTGCCGTGGGTGGTGAAAGCGACGACCGCGACGACGTACGGCGACGAACACGGCGGTCGCGCGGACCTCGCGCTCCACGTCGGCGACGAGACCGTGCTGTCGAAGACCGCCGAGACCGCGCCCGGCGGCCGCGACGTAGACTCCGGCACCTACCGCGAGCGCGTCTACTTGAACGCTGGTGAGACGGTTCGGGCGGAGATGGAGGCGACGGACGCCGCGACGGTCCGGGTGTCGGGGACCGACGCGGGCGTCGTTACGACCGCGCCGACCGGCCGCGTCGAAGTCACCGTCAACGGCCGGACGTACCAGACCTCGGCGCTCGCCCCCGGCGAATCCGAGACCCCCACTCTCTCGCTCCAAAACGGCACGAACCAAATCGAGGTCGAGACGACGGGTGGGAAGCAGGTCGGGTTCGACCTCGCGTACACCGAGCGTACTGGGACGCGGCGTCCCGTGGTCCGGGTGGGTGGTGAGACGGTGTGTGCGTTCACGGGCGTTCTCGACGGTACTCGGACCTGTGACGTGCCCCAGTCGTTGCTCGACGGGGAGTCAGCGAGGTTCGAGATTACGACGGCGAGCGGGCCGGTCGCGTACAACGTGAGCTATCGAGCGCGGGCCGCACCCACGAACGCGACGGTCACGGTCAACGGCGAGACCTATCGGTACCCGAGCGAGTTCGACGGTCGCGGACCGCTCACCGACGGGGTGGTGTCGCGGAACGTGTCGGCGCTGGCGCTCGGCGCGAACACCGTCGAGGTTGCAACTCCCGAAGTCGATGGGTTGCGGCCGACCGTGACCGCGACGCTCCAGTACGCTGGCGAGGCGCGCCAGACTACCAAACCCAGTGTTGTCGTCGAGTCGCCCGACGGCACCACCCACCGGAAGGTGGTGCCCGAGGCGGTGCTTGGGCCGGACGGGACGCTGAACGGCACCTACGACGTGGTGGTTCCGGCGGACTGGTTCGGTCGGGGGTGGAACGTGGTGCGCGTCGAGACGGCGGACGCGTCGCAGGTCCGGGCGGTCGTCCAGTCGTCGGGCCTCACCCGGCAGGTCCGAACGTTCAACACCACCGCCTAACACGCTCCCCCTGAATCGGACCTCCTCTGTCTTCGAGTCGTGTTCTCGTGTATTTAGCTGTCTGTGGGTATCCGTAAAGGCTATAAAGTTATTCTCGGAATGATACAAGTGTGGTTGTCGGAGGCGCAGTACAAGCGACCTCTTCTTTGCTCGGATGTCGGGGATGGTCGTGTCCTCGGACCGGGCGTGACGCACGAACCAGTCACAGTCACAGTGAGATATGATTCAGAGACACGCGTCGAGCGACGAGCGTTCAGCAAGTGTATCGACAACGAACCGACTCCGACTCCGGCAGGTTGGCGTGGCCGCCGCGGTGGTTCTGGTCGTCGCGTCACTAGTAGCGACGCCGGTGGCGGCGGACGGCGAGAAGGAGAAGAATCCGATGTGTGGGACGGTGATTAGTGGCGTGTTCAACTTCCTGATTCAGTTCAGTGTCTGGATTGGGGGCGCTGGCGGGTTCGCCACGGTCATGCTCACGAAAGCATTGGAGAGTCTGCCGTATCTCGGGCAAGAACAACGGAAGCTGTTGAAGAACACGCGCGGACGGTCGATTCGCGCCGGACTCACCGTGTTCCTCGCCGGACCCGCGTTCACCATCTTCGTGGACATGACCGGCGTCCCGATTGCCAGTTGCATCAAACTCGTCCCCTTCTAACCCGACTGTATGAATCAGTCGGCCAGACTCTTCCTCGTCGCTGTGATTCTCGTCGCGCCAGCGACCGCCGTAGCGACTGGCGCGGTCGGCGGTGGGTTCGACCGGCCAGTTGGCAACGAGACGTACGGTCTCGGCAACGAGACCGCCGTCCTATGGTCGCTCGATACTGACACCACGGCGTCGAACGTGAGCAACGACACGACGGTCTCGAACACGACCGCGGCGGGGAACCAGTCGATGGTCGAGGCAATGGTGAACGCAACCGACTACACGTGGTCGCAGTCGCCCGACCTTCCTCGGCGGTGGAATCGGCGGGCGTGGGCGGCGCTGGCGCGGAACTTCTCGACGACTCGGAGTCGGTCGGTTGCGCCGTCGAACGCTAGCCGTGAGTCGGTGTCGGTCGCGGGGACCGACGGCGGCGTCCGGGACGCCCACGCGACAGTGGCGCGAATCCAGCCAGCGACCCACGTGTTCGTGGATGGGGCGACGCGGCGGACGATGCTCGCGCGCGACGGCCGCGTGTTCGGTCTCGTCGATTACCGCGTCGAGCCACCTGCGGACGACACGGACGCGAGTGACGGTCGGACGGTCGAATGGACGGTTGCATCGCACGAAATCGCGGCAGTGTGCGTGTTGCAGGGAGTCGCCGAGTCGCGGGCGTCCTGCGACCGGCCGGGGTCACGAATCGGTCGGAGCGCGGGCGGGCATGTCGTGAACGTGAGCTACGAGGCGCTCGGGTACGGCGGGCGGAACACGACTCTCGTGCTGGCGGCCCGCATCGACGTGGAGTACGTGAAGACGGTGCGCGAGCGCCACAGCGAGACCTACGAGGAGTGTCGAGAGGTGCGGACGCCCGCGGGGACGGTGACGAAGTGCGACGAGGAGACCCGGACGTGGTGGACGGAGACGACCACCCGGCCGACCCAAGAGGTCGTCGTGACCGACAGCATGTCAGGAGTGTCGTTCTACCGGCTTCGGTCGGCGGTCCGGTACGCCCGCTACCCCGACGGCGACATGGGTGTGGTGGTGCAGTCGTCGCATCGCTGGACGGGCGTGAACGTCTCAGGGCAGGGGGTGGTGCCGACGCGCTGGCGGTTCTACACCGCGCGAAACCCGGCGTGGGACGAGTTCCAGACCGCAACCAGCGAGGGTGTGACACGACGGCACTCCGGGGTGCGGCCCGTCCGGACGTACGCGTTCCCCGCGGACGTACATCCGCGCGGCTACAGCGACACCGACACTGGGTCGGGGGTTGTGGTGGAGGCGGTCCTCGACGGTGAGACCGCGGGGAGTCCTGCCGGATTGCTTCCGGACGCGGTGGACGTGGATGTGGTTGCGGGCGAGTACGAGACGACGCGGACGCTCGCGGTGCGCGCCGACGAGTTCACGCCGACCGTCCGAGTTCGAGGGCTGGTCGGCGGCGTTGAGAGCGAGGTGGTGAACCTCTCGGCGACGACGGGTGTCCGGCGGGTACGGCGGTCGAACCTCTCGGCGGCGGTAGTCGAGAGTAACGCGACGCACGCGACGGTGCGGGTGGAGTTACGGGGGAACGCGACGGGGCGGCCGATAGACCTCCGGGACCGCGACGGCCACGTCGTAGTCGCGGGCCACCGGGTCAACACGAACGCGTCGGGTGTCGTGCTGGTGTCGGTCGAAAAAGCGCCGTCGGTCGGCGTCCGCTATCGACCCGCGCCGTGGTGGAGTGAGACGCCCGCGTTCACTGGAAGCCGGGTGCGCGTGCATCCCGGCAGTCGCTTCTTCTCGATACAGGTGCAGGCCGAGTTGTGGACGCGCATTCTCGGCTTTCTGACGCCCGTCGTCTTCGTATTGTACCTCGTCGGCCAACTACCGGGCGCGCAGACGTGGCCGCCGTGGTCGCGCCGTCGGTAGACGTTCGGACACACCGAGAGTTCGACCGGGACGGCGAGGCGTCAGGGTCGGCGAGTTCGGTATCGTTCGTCGTGCGTAGCTAACCAACAATGGCGTTCCCCCAGTCGCCACTGTTGGTTAGTCCGGGTTTGCGTTCTGTCCGAGACCGACGATGAGGGTGTGGCTGGCGTCCCGGTCGGCGTCGAGACGGAACGCTCGGGAGTCCGGACGCTAACCAACACGACAGTTCTCGGGTAGTGGTGTGTTGGTTAGTCGGGGAGACTGTTCTCTCCCGGCCTACCTCTGACTCTCGTCATCCGAGGCCGAGTTTGGTCAAGACGCTGGCGGCCTTCCTCCCCGCGTGCGGTCATCATCGTGCCTATAACCCCAGACACGGTTCTACGATGCACTCCTGAGCGAACTCGGCTTCAACCCTACTCGGGTACGTCTGTAACTTCGTGCGCTCTCTTCCCCACTTCGGCGACCCCGTGCTTCAACCCTACTCGGGTTCGTCTGTAACTGTCTCGACGGTCTGCTTGTCGGCCTCGGTCCACGTCTCACCGTCGAGGCTTCAACCCTACTCGGGTTCGTCTGTAACACCGTTGGGGGACGGAAGGCACTGTCTGACGTTGCTTCAACCCTACTCGGGGTTCGTCTGTAACGGCCACCGGGAGCGTTGTTTTCTTCGTCTCCATCTCCGCTTCAACCCTACTCGGGTTCGTCTGTAACCGCTACCGACGACGCACCCTCGTAGTCCATGGGTGGCTTCAACCCTACTCGGGTTCGTCTGTAACATTTGGTCGTCTCGACCGATGATGCGGTCCGGGTTTGGCTTCAACCCTACTCGGGTTCGTCTGTAACGTTTTGGACTTGTGGCCTTAGCCACACCCCTAAGGGGCTTCAACCCTACTCGGGTTCGTCTGTAACGCCTGACGCCGACCACGAAGCGGTCGAACCGACAGCCCGCCGACACCACGCTTCGACAATGAAACCGTTTGCCGATAGACCGCCGCCGACACTCCCTCTCTCGGCCGTCTAACTCAGCGCGAAGAGAGCGTTCACACGTCGCTGGTCACGGTCGAACAGCCGCGAGTATCGCCAGCCAAGCACCCCTCCCTGAGACCACCACAAATGACATCCACAACGACGAACGACCGACAGCCAGAGAGCGCCACCCAACACCGACAGTCCGACACCGAACAGACGGCCCTCGACGCGCTCCGCGAAGAACTCGCCCGCCGCACGCTCGACGCGATGGTCGAACTCAGCACCCACCGCCTCGTCAAAACCAAACGCGAACGCACCGCCGACGGTCTCACCTACACCGAGACCGTCGTCGTCCTGAAAGCCGACGTGGACTTACCGGGCGAATCCACACTCGGCGAACCGGACGGTCCGAACACAAACGAGGTGGCCGGATAACGCCGTGGCCCGACGACTCGACGGCCCGAGAGAGCGGCCGCTCTCCCGGTAATCCATCACGTTCGAGCGGCCGTGAATCCGCGGCGACGTGTACACCACCCAGATTGGTGGGTCCTCGCCACGGTGACGACGGACGACTACCTGTGAGTATCTCTCCTTCAGCGACAGCCAGCGACAACCCCCGGCGACCCCTCCCCGTGACTCTCCGCTCACCTCACCTGTGGCCGGACACCCAACCGTCTAACTGCCGTTCGACACACGCCAGCACAACTTCCGCGTTTGAGTAATAGACGCTTCAACTCCACAAGGGTACATCTGGAACAACGCGGTCTACGTTCTGACGGAGGAAGGCGAGTCGCTTCAACCCCACAAGGGTACATCTGGAACTCGTCAACCGTCTCGTCGGAGGCGACCCCCTCGGGCTTCAACCCCACAAGGGTACATCTGGAACCTGATCCATGAGGGGGCCAGTCTCCCACACCTTAGAGCTTCAACCCCACAAGGGTACATCTGGAACCGTGGCGTCAGAAACTACTCTGACTTGGAGCGAGATGCTTCAACCCCACAAGGGTACATCTGGAACTCAGTCCAGACTCGTTTTTCGCGCGCTCGACCGAGCTTCAACCCCACAAGGGTACATCTGGAACACCACTTGGACTCTCCAACCCGACCATTCGGCCGAGCTTCAACCCCACAAGGGTACATCTGGAACAACGGAGGCGACCTACTGGTTCGCTCATGTCGCTGAGCGCTTCAACCCCACAAGGGTACATCTGGAACTGCCTGACGCCGACACCATCCGGGACGTAATCAGCCAGCTTCAACCCCACAAGGGTACATCTGGAACAGCGATATTGATGTCGAACGTGACCCACTCCCGAAATCCGCTTCAACCCCACAAGGGTACATCTGGAACGACAAACTGGATACTACACACGGGCCATTTTGGGAGTGCTTCAACCCCACAAGGGTACATCTGGAACCCGACTGAGTGAACTCGGGGACTCCCGGCATCAGAGCTTCAACCCCACAAGGGTACATCTGGAACCATGCCGGATTTGCTGGCGTGATAGCGTCTCGTGGCCGAACCCATACAAGTGTTTCCGTCGACCCCTAATTCCCCCTGAGACCCCCGGGGGTCGACGGAGACTAGGTGAAGCGGCTTCCGGGGTCGTCGGTATCTCCGAACGTCGTGTAGTCGACGACTGCCGACGAACCGGATTCGAAGACGATAACCGAGTCGTCGGGCTGTAACTTCTCTTGAATCTCGTTTTTCAGTCCGGTGACTTGCCCGTCGGTCAGTTCGCCGTAGAAGACCGACTGTTGGAGGTGTTCGAGCCGTCGACGCAGTAGCTTCCGGTAAATCCGGGTTCTGTCTGCGGGCACGTCGTAGACGACGATGACTATCATCTCACCACCACCGTTCCGTCGGCCGGTACGGTTCTCCCGTGAGGACGTGCTTTTTCAAGCTGTACACGTCAGTCCTCACCAGCGTCTTGTAACTCACCTTCCGGTTGAGTCGTGGATGTTCGACTGTCCGGTCGAGCGTTTCCTCGTAGGCTTCAAGAACTGCCAGACGGCCGTCTTCGGTGAGCAGACAGCCATCGAGTTCCTGTTCGAAGTCGTCGATACCTATCTGTTGGCGGTTGACGAGTCGGAACAGAACTCGGTCGGCGAGAATCGGCTTGAACACGTCCGCGATGTCGAGCGAGAGCGTGAACCGGCGTTCGCCGGGTTCGTGGACGTAGCCTATCGTCGGGTCGAGCGCGGTCTTCCGAATCGCAGACACGCACGTCGTGTACACCATCGAATTGAGGAACGAGACTAACGCGTTCGCTTCGTTCGTCGGTGGGTTGTACTCTCGTTTCGTCAACTCGAACGGGTCCCGGAGGATGCGGTCGAAACACCGATAGTAGATTTTGCGTGCTGTCGCCTCGACACCGCGGAGTTCCTCGACGTTCGTGGTGTTTTCGACGCGGGCGTACTGGTTTTCGAGGCGGTCGACCGCGCTCTCGAAGTCTTCTTTCCGGCCGTCGTAGTACTGGACGTTCGCCCGCATGTTGTGGATGCTGGCGGCGATGATGTCGTGGGCGATTTCGAGACGGCGGTCGTGGTCGTCGTACGCGCGGACTTGCTCGACGACTGTGTTTCCGGATACTTGTTCGCGTTTCGGCAGGTAGGTGCCGCGGTAGTAGTCGTTCCAGCCGAAGACGTGGACGGGGACGCCGTGGTCGTTGAGGAGGCCGAGCGCTCGCGTGTTGAAGTCGATTTGGCCGTGGAGATAGAGCGTGTCGATGCTTTCGACGGGGAGGTATTTCGTCTCGCCGTCGAGGGTGTCGATTCGAAGCGTGCCTTCGTTCCGGGATAGTTCGCCGTCGGCGAATACGTGGTGATTGTCTTTCGGCATGGTTACACCCAGCAGATGTCTTGGTAGAGGCAGGCGTCGCAGTACGGTTTCTTCTTTAGTTCGGGCGGTGTGTCGCGTTCGACGGTGTTGATGATACCGCGAATGGTGATTTCGACTTCGGTTCGGGCGTCGGAGTCGAGTTCGACGGTCTCGCGCTTGCGTTCTTTCGGGTACGCGAGAACGCCGTCTTTCTGGATGTCGAGGATTTCGTCGAGGTACCAGAGATAGTAGAGTAACTGCATCCGGGCGGGTTTCTCCAGCGTCGAGGAAACTTTGACTTCCATTACGTCGCCGGAGTCGAGTAGGTCGAGTTGAATCCGGCCGTTGATTTGGTAGGACCGTCGACGGTCGTCGTAGCTGTTTTCGTCGACATGGGTTCCGCGCTGGATGTTCGTGGTTTCGCGGTCGATGTCGAGTCCGCGGGACATGAACCAGAGTTCGCGCTTGCAGACGTGGTAATACTGCACCATCAACCCCGTTATCCGTACACGAGGCTCACGGTGTGGGTCGCGCTCGGCCGCGAGATACTGTTTCAGTACGTCCTCACCATCGGACATTATGCTCCGATAACATGTTAATAGGTTAAAAATTCTTCGGGTGAAGAAGGGACCGAACGACGCCCGCAACAACACCAACACGTGTCTTTTCCGTCTCCACCAATCAAAAAGTGTATTAAACATGTGTATTTTTGTCTTTAAGACTGAATTCTATTGCTATTGCATAGACTCACTTATTCGTCGCCGAACCCATCCCACCTGAAAGAACAGACTACCCAACACTACACCACAGAACAGCCAGAACGTCGTAAACCAGAGTTCCGCAACTTCATGCGGGTCACTTCAACCCCACGAGGGTACATCTGGAACTGCAAACTAATCTACATGGCCGCGCTCATGGGTCGCGGCTTCAACCCCTCAAGGGTACATCTGGAACCCCGTTGCCGGGACGTTCGAGCAACAATGTCCTTCGGTGCTTCAACCCCTCAAGGGTACATCTGGAACAAGTCCTTCAACCGCTCCGAGACCGTAGACCAGTCGCTTCAACCCCTCAAGGGTACATCTGGAACACGCCCACTTTCATTTCGCAGAGTACGGTCTAAGACCGCTTCAACCCCTCAAGGGTACATCTGGAACTTCGATGCCGTAATTCCCGAGCAACTCGTCGGCCGCGCTTCAACCCCTCAAGGGTACATCTGGAACGTGCGGCCCCGGTTGCGGCGGTTGTCCTCACGGGCCGCTTCAACCCCTCAAGGGTACATCTGGAACCCGACGAGACCGCCGAGGGCGTAAGCCGCCAACCCGAGCTTCAACCCCTCAAGGGTACATCTGGAACCGGGTGCTGGCGGAAGGTCTTCATGGACGTGGCGGTGCTTCAACCCCTCAAGGGTACATCTGGAACCGAAGACAACACCGGCCTGTTCCAGCACGCGAACCAGC
The DNA here is from genome assembly GCF_029338395.1 of Halorussus caseinilyticus. NCBI lineage: Archaea > Methanobacteriati > Methanobacteriota > Halobacteria > Halobacteriales > Haladaptataceae > Halorussus > Halorussus caseinilyticus. Next base: position 105,089 of record NZ_CP119812.1, on the reverse strand, counting down.
TTCAACCCCTCAAGGGTACATCTGGAACGCGGTCGATGGACTTCTCGATGGCCTTCTCGGCCGCGCTTCAACCCCTCAAGGGTACATCTGGAACATGGCAACTACGACCCCACGTCGCCGACCGGAGAGCTTCAACCCCTCAAGGGTACATCTGGAACTGTCCACAGAACTGTCATACGGCTTGATTTTCATCTCGCTTCAACCCCTCAAGGGTACATCTGGAACTCGGCCATCAAGTACCTCCGTCGCGTGGCGAAGGCGAGCTTCAACCCCTCAAGGGTACATCTGGAACACCCCGGCGACAGCCAGCCCGCGCAAGTCGAGGTGACGCTTCAACCCCTCAAGGGTACATCTGGAACGCTGGCAACAGAGCGAACGACACAACCAACAGCACAGTGCTTCAACCCCTCAAGGGTACATCTGGAACTCACCTGCGTGCCGGTCGGCGTCCCCGAAAGTTGGCCGCTTCAACCCCTCAAGGGTACATCTGGAACCGGGCATCAGAAATCACGCTCCCAGAGAACGAACACCGCTTCAACCCCTCAAGGGTACATCTGGAACCGGGCATCAGAAATCACGCTCCCAGAGAACGAACACCGCTTCAACCCCTCAAGGGTACATCTGGAACCGAGTCGGGAGAAGGACAGGCCCCGCTTGTGGGCGCTTCAACCCCTCAAGGGTACATCTGGAACACTCAACACGTTGCAGATATTGACCGTGAGTGACCGCTTCAACCCCTCAAGGGTACATCTGGAACACTCACTCACGGGTTTTTAATGAATCTTAGGGACGTGCTTCAACCCCTCAAGGGTACATCTGGAACCCGATTGGCTGGTTGCGTCCAACCACGCCCGGCACAGGCTTCAACCCCTCAAGGGTACATCTGGAACGTGTTGCCAGCCAGCTGGAGGGCCGCCCGGTCACGAGCTTCAACCCCTCAAGGGTACATCTGGAACTTCAAGTTCGACGGCGAACGGCTTCCCGCCGCCTGCGCTTCAACCCCTCAAGGGTACATCTGGAACTCCGTCGTCGGTGGTCGCGACCGCGCGCGCTTCCGCGCTTCAACCCCTCAAGGGTACATCTGGAACCGAGCAATCTGGAGACGTTCTCCCGGTCACGAGAGCTTCAACCCCTCAAGGGTACATCTGGAACTGCCGCACTGCGGATTGACCCGGAGCGCGACAACGCTTCAACCCCTCAAGGGTACATCTGGAACTTGGTCGGCGTCCCGTCCAGTGCAACGACCCCGCGACTGCTTCAACCCCTCAAGGGTACATCTGGAACGCGCTCTCAGTCATGACCGACCCCTGCGCAAAATGCTTCAACCCCTCAAGGGTACATCTGGAACCGCCGCCGCTTCGGCCCCTTCGGCCCGAAGGTCGAGGCTTCAACCCCTCAAGGGTACATCTGGAACTGAATCGTCCCATCAACGCTCGTTGGCGGTGTCCCATACTTGCTTCAACCCCTCAAGGGTACATCTGGAACGCCGTCTCGCGCAGGTCACTCTCGACCGCCAACTGGCTTCAACCCCTCAAGGGTACATCTGGAACAACGTCTGCGTTAACTGTGGCGAACGGTCACACGAGCTTCAACCCCTCAAGGGTACATCTGGAACAGGCATTCAGGACCGCCTCCATCGGCAGGGGTTCGTCGCTTCAACCCCTCAAGGGTACATCTGGAACACTCTCGATACCCGAGCGGAAAGCGTCTCGAAGACGCTGCTTCAACCCCTCAAGGGTACATCTGGAACTGGTTAGTGATTTCCCCGGACTCGACGCTCGTCGAGCTTCAACCCCTCAAGGGTACATCTGGAACACTAAACTCCAACTGTCTGACAACTGGCCCGACAAGGGCTTCAACCCCTCAAGGGTACATCTGGAACGCGCGGCCGCGGCCGTCGTCGTCCTCGACCTCGCGGCTTCAACCCCTCAAGGGTACATCTGGAACCATGCCGGATTCTCCGGCGTGATAGGCTATCGTGGCCGAACCCACATGAAGATTTCCGTCGACCCTCAATTCCCCCTCTACCCCCGGGGGGTCGACGGAGATGAATACTGACGCCGCTTCGTTACGTCGTGAATCGGTTCGAGGGGCCGCGGCCGTCGTCGGAGACGAAGCCGCCGTCGTCGAGTTTGTACGCGCCGTAGCCTTCCGTGCCGCGGTGGACGAACACGTCGAGACCGTCGCTGTCCGTGCGCGCGGAGTGGTCCGCGCGGACGTGAGTCGGCAGTTGTTCTTCGAGGTCTTGGACGGGTATCGACACGCGGAGGTCAGCCAACTCCGACAGCAACTCGAAGCCCTCGCTCGCGTGCTGGCCGAACGCATCGTTGAGGTTGTCGAGACGCTCGCAGTCCGTCTCGGTAGCCGCGACGAGCAGGTCGACCGTCTGGTAGTCTTGGTCGATGAGCGAACGGTGGCCGAGTGCTTCCGCTCGACTGTCGTCCACGAACGCGGCGAGTTCCTCGGACGCCCACGGTTGGGTTTCGATAGTCTCGAAGTAGCGCGGCACCGCCTCGCGTTCGAGCGTGACGCTCGACACCGTTCCGGCCGAGTCCGTACCCAGTCCGAGTAGTATGTCGGCCGCCGCGCGAAGCAGGCCGCCGTCGTAGACGTAGTTCGAGGGTGGTTTCCGGTCGCGGTCCGGTTCGTCGTCGGCGTCTCGGCCGTGGCTGTCGAAGTCCTCGCCGTCGGTGTCGTCGTCTTCGACGGCCGCGAGCGTCCACACCGTCACCCGGCCGTTCTCCGGCCCCCACTCGAACGACCGGTTACAGCGTCCCGCCGTCTGGACGACGCTATCGAGCGGTGCGATGTCGCGGTACGCTCGCGCGAAACTGATGTCGACGCCCGCTTCGATAGCCTGCGTCGAGACGAACGCGAACGGAACGCCCGCGGTCGAAAGCTCGTCTGCGACGTGTATCAGCACGCGCCGGTCGAGCGGCCGATACCGGGAGTTGAACGTCCCGAGATACCCGCGTCCCGTACAGTCGTCGGTCGGATACCACGCTTCGCGGTCGGCGTCGTACGCGAACCCGAGTTCCCGGAGCGTCCGCCGCGCTAGCTGCTCGTAGTCCGGGAGTTCGTCCGGGTTCGTGTCCACCTCCGAGAGGACGCTCTGGTACGTCTCGCCGACGTGCGTCGGCCGACGGCCGGTCGCTCGAAACGCCGTTTCGAGACGTGCGGTCAACGCCCGCGAACTCCCGATAGTGTTGCAGACCGCGAGAACCGACCGGCCACCGGCCGACGGGCGGGCGTCGGCCGACTCGTCGCCGTCTGTCTGTGTCGCGGCGGCAATCTCGGCCGCGGCGTCCGCGTGCGAAATCGGCGTGCCGCCGTCTTCCGTGGCCGCCCGAACCGACTCGTGGACCTCGTAGCCGACTCGCGCGACGGCCTCGGACGCCCGGCGCTCGAACGACGACTCGGCCGACGAGTCGTCGGTCGTCTCCGCGGCGTCCGCCCCATCGCTGTCGTTGGCCGCGAGCAGCGAGAGCGTCTCGAAGTCGCCGTCGGTGAACAGGGTCGGTTGCGTCGCGGTCATCGAAAGGATGCGGGCGTCGTACTCGCCGACCACTATCCGGCCGAGGCGTCGGATAGCGTCCCACCAGCGTTTCGGGAGCGCCTGCGGTTCGTCGAGGACGACGACCGCATCCCGTAACGCCGGAAGCTTCAGTCCCTGTCCGTTCGTCGGCCCGGCGAGACTCTCGAACAGTTGGACGAACGTCGTGAGGACGACGCCGGACCGCCAACTTTCGCCGAGCAGTTCGGCGTCGGACCGCGTCGTCTCCCAGTCGGCTTCGTCGGCGGTCTCGTCGTGGTCGGCGTCGAGGTAGGTCACGGTCTCGGCGAGGTAGTGGTGGACGGTGAACTCGCGCGACCGCGGGTCGGCGTCGAACACGTCTTCGTCCTCGAACGTCTCGCGGGTCTGTTCGATAATCGACGTGTAGGGGAGCGCGTACACGACCGTCGGCTTGGTGTCGCGGCCGCGTCGTTCGGCGAGAACGTCGCGGAGTTCGAACGCGCCCGTAATCCCGGCGAACGTCTTGCCGAGTCCGGTCGGGAGCGTGAGCGTTCCGACCTCGGCGTCGGCGAGTCGCGGCGCGTTCGCTTTGACGCGCTGGCGCGCCGTCTCCCGTAAGCGGTTCAGTGACGCCTCGTCCGTCGGGTCGATGTCACCAATGTCGGTGTCGGTGTCGGTGTCGCCGATGTCGGTGTCGGTCGCACCCGACTCGTGTTGAAGTCGGTCGATGTGGCTCTCCAATCGGTCGAGGTCGAGCGCCTGCGGTCGGAGAGCGTCGGCCATTTCGCGGTCGGCCGCGGCGGTTTTGTCCGCGAGCGTCAGGGAACTCCAGAGCCGGGTCGTCCGGCCGTAGAGGTCTGCGGGAAGCTTATCGGTCGTCGCCGTTGCCTGCATCGGTCCCTCGGCAACGGCGTCGAGCAGGTCGTCGAACAGCGCGCCGCTCTCGAACGCCTCGACGAAGCCGTCCCACGACGCCGCGCCGTCGGTGGCTTCCGCCAACAGCCGCGATGCAACCGCACGGCTCGGAGCGCAGGACTGGACGTGGTTGATTTGCGGGCCAGCCCACTGTCCGCGTTTTTCGGCGTGCTGTTCGTTCTGCACCGTCTCGAAGGTTCGCTCTGCGAAGTCGGGCAGTCGGCCGTGGTGACGAAGCACCGCGCCCCACGCGGCGAGACGGTCGCGCTCTGGCGCACCGAGTTGTCCGAGTGCGTAGTACGTGGCGAACGCACCGAGTCGCGCGTGGTAGGTCAATCGGTCGTCTTTCCCGTCGGGATACTCGCCGCGGACGTGCAACTGGAACGCCGGTGCGACCTTCCCGAAGTCGTGAAGCCAGCCGAGACACCGCACGACCGCCTCGTCGGACGGCCCGCCGTCGCCCGACTCGCTCTCGAACCGGCCGAGCCATACCGCGCGGTCGGCGACCGCTTTCGCGTGGTCAACCAGCAGTTCGTCGTTCGGCACGTCCTCGTCCGCGCCGCCGTCCCGGTTTCTCCGGCGGGCGATAATCTCGTCGGGGAGTTGGTCTGGTGTCATGAATCGAGAGTCGTGAAAACAGGGGGTGTCGTGTCAGTAGAATGCGACCGTGCGTCCAGCGACATCGCCGAGTGCGAGACCGTCGCCGGTGGTCTCCAACTGGCCGTCGGCGGTGAACGCGTAGTCGGTGAACTCGGTCGTCCGGCGGTTCCGACCGTCGGCCTCCATCGCGGCAGGCAGACGCTCGACGTGATGTGGCGTCCCTGCGCGCGGAACAATCGTCTCGACCGCCTCGGGAATCGCCGAATCGACCGCCACCGTGTCGTCCACAGCGACCGCGGTCACGTCGTGTTCGACGCCCGCCTCGGGCGTCTCGACGCGAGCGAGCAACTCCGACAGGCCGAGCGACGGCGGATAGTACGACGTGCCGCGTTCGAGGTGATGTTTCAGCGCCGCGTGGAACGCCTCGTCTTCGACCGCGACGTACAGCCGGTAGGCCGGGTCGACGACGTACTCGTAGCTGTGAATCTGGCGGTTGTCGGTCGTGTCCGGAAACCGGACTTTGACCGTCTTCTTGCCGCTTCCGCCCGCGCTGTCGAACGTCTCGCCGGGGTTCGTGCCGACGCCGAGACTCGGCTGCGTCGTGGTTCGGAGGTCGCCGACGACTTCGACGCCGACCGCCGACACCGCCGGGTCGAACACGTCGTAGTACTCGTCGCGGCCGACACCGACGATAGCCGCGAGCAGTCCCGCGACGGTCGTCCGCGGCGGCAACCGATACGTCTGTTTCGTGACCGTCCGGTCGATGCGCCGGAAGTGCGCCCAGTCGCCGCCCACCGTACAGACGAGACACGAATCGGGCACGCCGTCGGTGAGCGTCGGCGGCGTCTCGCTCCGGTCGGGGGCCGGGTCCACCGGCCCGACGTTCGTATTAGTCACGTCGAACCCTCACTCGCCCGCCGGAAGCGTCTCCTCGAACTCGGCGTACACGTCGATAGTGGTCGTCGGCACGCCCTGAGATTCGAGCAAGTCGGCGAGGTCGGCGGCGGTCCCGTACCGCTCGCCGTCGTAGCTCATGTCCAGATACTCGTCGCCGACGACGTGAACCGTCTCTACGTGGTCGCTCGCCGACGCGAGTCGGTCCACGAACTTCGTCACGTCGAGCGTGAAGTCCGTCACGTTCCGGAGTTCCGACTCCGGTTTCGAGTAGTCGGGGTCGCGGTCGAAGCCGTTGTGCAGGTCGCCGACGTGATAGCCGTCGGTCGCGTACTCGACGCGAGCGTAGAGTCGTGGCTCTTGGCCGACTTTACTCCGGGAAATCGTCTGATTCTTCATCGCGCGCCAGCAGAGCGTGTCGAGACGCTTCACGTCGGCCGCGGTGAGTTCCGTGTCGCTCGCGCCGTTCTCGTCTACGAGACCGTGGAACGGGAAGATAGCGTACTTCAGCCGGTTGTCGTCAAGGTCGAACCCACCGGTCGATTTGTCGTCCTGCGTGGCGATGACGCTGGTCAGCGTGTTCGACTCTTCGTTCTCTTCGACCGCGTTGAGCGACCGCGCAGGCGAGAACTGGACCGGGCCGGTGTAGTTGCCGCCGTCGAACGCGTCGGCCACCGCGTCGAGCAAGTCGTTGTCGGTGTCGGCGTTGAAGCTCAGCGTTGCGCCGAAGTACCGCACGTCGGTCGCGGCGTCAAGGAACTCGTCGCGGACGTTCTCGATTTCGGCGACTTCGTCGGCGTCCGTGATGTCGCCGAGTACGTCGAGGGCGAGTCGGGCGCGGACTTCGCTCTCGTCGCCGGTCTTCTTGATGAAGACGCCGTGGCCGTCGGCGTGGAGTTGGTCGCGGAGGTAGCGTTTCAGGCGTACGTCCGTGACGACGGCTTGGTCCGTGATGGGGTCTTTCCGCGGGCGGTTTTCACCGAGCGGGTTGCCGTTCGGGTTGCAGTCCTGTGCGTCGGTGACGAACACGATTTCGGAGCGGTTATCGACAGTTTCGGTCATGGATTGCGTGGTGGCGGAGTCAGTGGTCTGGTCGTCTGTGTCGTAGGTGTCGAGCGTTGCGTTCGAGTCGGTCATTCGTCGGCCGAGTCAGTCGCGTCGTCTGCGTCGCCGTAGTCGATGCCGAGGCGGTCCATGAGTTGGAACGCTTGTCCGCGGGCTTCCGCGCCGTACGCGAGACCGAGCGCGTAGAAGAACCGTACGTCCTCGACCGGGAGCGCCCAACTGGATGGGGGTGCCTCGGCGAAAGCGTCTTTCAGCAAACTCTCGGTCTCCGGGAACAGTTGGTCTCCGTTCGCGTAGACCCCCGAGCGTTGTTCGAGGTCGGGATACACGTTCTGTATCCGGTCGGCCGTCATTCGGTCGGCGGGATGTTGGTCGCGGAGCGTCCGGTTCATGTCGCGGTTGTACGACTGGTGGTTAGCCAGTTGGCCGAGAAAGACGCCGAAGAGGAACGCACCGCGGCGCTCGTCGGCGGTCTGGGAGTCGTCAGCGCTGTGTGGGTCGTCGTCGACCTGAAACGCGGGTCGTTCGCCGAGGAAGCGTTCCAGCCGGTACTTTCGTGCATGATACTTTTTCACGTCGCCGTCCGGCGCGAGGTCGGACGGGTCCGGGAGCGATTCGTTCGAGCCGAAGAGGTCGTTCGTCTGGTCCATCGTAATTGCTGGTGTGTCTGCGAGTTCGGAACGGTCGTCTGGCGCGTCGAGCAGTCCGGCGCGAGCGAGCGCTTCGAGTTGGGCGTACTGGGTGAGAACCAGATACGTCGGGAAACTCCCGTCGCTGGCGTCGGTGTCGCTCGCAATCCGGTCGACGTACTGGCTGAGTAGTTTGTCCACGGGGACGGGTTCGCCCGTCAACAGCGCAGTGACGAGCCATTCGCGGGGGTCGTCGCTCGTCGGGTCGTCCGCGGTCGGATACGCGAGCGTGTCGCGGGCATAACTTCCGCCGGTAATCGCGCGAAGCATCGCGTCTTGGCCGATGCTGTCGTCGATGTGCCGCCAGTCGTCTTCTGCGGGTCGTCGAAACCCGGCAACCGGGTCGAACGTACTCCCCTCCAACACGTCGAGATGGGCGTTCGCCACCTCTCGCGGCCAGTAAATATCGACGTTCGGCACCTCGTGGAGGACGTTGATGTCGCCGCTGTCGTTCCGAACGCCGATGACGTAGAACCGGAGCGCGTCCGCAAACGCTTCGTTATTCTGCTCTGCGTTCTGCTGGAAGGTGACGATTGACGTGGCGTCGGCGTCCGCGACAGTAGCGTAGAGCAGTTCCGCGCGCTCGGCGTCACAGTCAACCACGTACGGGAGCATGTAGACGCGCAAGCCGTCACGCGTCCGACTGCACTCGTCGACCAGCGACGTGCCGGATTGGAGCAAGAGCGCGGCCTCCGACGAGACCGGATGGGACCGCCACGCGTTCTCCTTTTTGAGTTCCGCGAACTTCTCGGAGTGCTGGATGGTGAAAAACGCCAGTGGGTCTTCGGCGGTGCCGAACACTTCGCCGCGGTCGCCCGTCACCATGCACGTCCCCTCGCCCTTCGACGGACTGTCGACGTTCTTCGTGGCGAGCTTGTGGTTCTTCCGCGCGACCATCCCCTCGTTCAACACCGGAAGCTGGCCGGGATAGTAGTAGCCGTCGCCGTCGGGCGGCCCGTCCGGTGGCGCTTCGAGTGACTCCGGGTCGAGTTTGAGAGCGACCGTCGCCACGACGCGCGGGGAGTCCGCGCTCGGGAAGTTCGATGCGAGCGAGTCTTCTATCTGGTCGGCGATGTCGTCGCGCGACCCGAGCGTCTGGAGCGCGCGAATCACGTGGCCGTCCGGATGCTCGTCGGCGACTCGGCCGACCGCTGGCTCTTTTCCGCTCGCGTTCGTCCAGCGTTCCAGTCGCTCGCGGCAGTACCGGACGGTCGTGTCGAGCGTCGACCCGCCTTTCGCGCCGCGTTCGGTGATGCTGTGGTCGATACCACGACCCCACGGGTAGCGCGCGTAGCCGAGGTCTTCGACCATGCTTGGCTGGAGCGGTTGGGCGGTAACGGCGTCGAGTCGCGGGTCGTCGCCGGTCAGGTCGACTTTGACGGTGACGAGATAGCGGTCGTCGTCGGCGTCGGTGACGAACCCGGCCAACTCGCCGGGCGTGTAGTAGAGGCCGTACTCGCTGTCGGTTCCGCCCGCGGCCGCTTCCGTCATCGCACCGTACAGGACTTCGAGACGGCGAAGCGACGAAATCGGGCCGTCGGGCAGATACTTGTCGAGCGTCGCGGTGTCGAGACGCGTCATCGACGCCCTCCGTCGGTCGACGCGCTCGACGCCTCTGGTGTCCCCGGCGGACGTTTCGAGTCTCGCTGGATGTTCAGGAAGCCGAGTCCGAGTGCGTTGCGTTCGCCGATGCCTGCGTCGAGCGCGAGGTTGAGGTGGCGGCGGTGGTGGTCGTCGCGCACCCGGTAACCGAACCGCCACTTGCTGAGGATGTACGTCATTTCGACGCCTTGGGTGACTTCGACCGGGACGGCGAACGTCTTGAGGAGGTCGTACTCGTCGAAGAGGTCGCCGTCGCGGTTGCTCGGGCCGGGCAGGTGGTCGTCGCAGAACAGCCGGTGTTTCTTGTCGAGGTTGTTTTCGAGTTGGGTTTTGAGTGGTTCGAGCGAGTGTTCTGGTTGCCAGAAGATGGCTTCGTCGCCGTCGGTGTCGATGCCGTAGGCGTCGGCCTGCTGTGGAGGGATGCGGACGAGAACGCCGGTTCCGGTTTCGAGCGTTCCTCGGGTTCCGGGTTCGCCGACATCCGGGGCGACGGTGGTGACTTCTTCGACGTGGAACGGCATCTGGCCGACGTTGAACTCGCGGTCGGTGATGACGCTCTCGGCGATGGCCCGTAATACGTCTTGGTCTGTTGCGGCGACGAGAACGGTTCGTTCGTCGCCTTCTTCGATGTCGCCCCACGGGAAGATGTTCGAGAACGAGAGACCGATTGGCCGGTCGGCGTCGTGAAGGTCGTCGTATTCTGTCCCCCGGAGTCCTTTCCAGAGTCGGCCGCGGAGTTCGTGGAAGTGCGAGTTGTCGTACGCGGCGTCCGCGCGAGCGCGAAGCCGAATTAGAAGCCGCACTGTACCCCCGTCCGTCGATATGCAGTCAAACCAACCATTGCATCCACGTCACGCTCCGAACGGATGCTATATGAACGTTCCGTTTGAGTAACAAATAATTGCTCACGGGAGTTCCACGCCCACCGCAAGCAAGACAAGTTTCCGTCGACCCCCGGGGGTCTCAGGGGGAATTGGGGGTCGACGGAAATCTTCATGTGGGTTCGGCTACGAGACGCTATCACGCCGACGAATCCGGCATGGTTCCAGATGTACCCTTGAGGGGTTGAAGCGGGTCTCGCTGGTGCCGAAAGTGCCCAAAGACTCAGGTTCCAGATGTACCCTTGAGGGGTTGAAGCTCCTCGCCGCTGGAGTGTTCGACGTGCGCGGTCGTGTTCCAGATGTACCCTTGAGGGGTTGAAGCGTCCCGATGACGGTCACGTCGTCGGCGTTCGGCCAGTTCCAGATGTACCCTTGAGGGGTTGAAGCACCTCGACCGTCGGGTTATCGGTTGACTGACGCTCTTGTTCCAGATGTACCCTTGAGGGGTTGAAGCGAAACATTCGGGTGGCCGGAAAACCCCAGCGAGGAAGGTTCCAGATGTACCCTTGAGGGGTTGAAGCGCTCGGGGGGATAGTCGATGACTGAGGTTGTGGTGTGTCGTTCCAGATGTACCCTTGAGGGGTTGAAGCCGCGATAAGACCGGTGACGTGGTGTATGGGTTCTCGGTTCCAGATGTACCCTTGAGGGGTTGAAGCCCGACGCGGGCGGCGTTGGAGACGAAGGCCGAGCAAGTTCCAGATGTACCCTTGAGGGGTTGAAGCGCCCCCGGCACCGGCCCCTACCGGTACGCACAGTTGTTCCAGATGTACCCTTGAGGGGTTGAAGCCAACCCGGTGACCCCGGAAGCGACCTTAACGGCACCGTTCCAGATGTACCCTTGAGGGGTTGAAGCTGGCAGGAAACGACTAATTCAAACGGTGGCGGGTTCCGTTCCAGATGTACCCTTGAGGGGTTGAAGCGCGCTGTTCGCGCGAATCTGCTGGCGTGCCTGCTGGGTTCCAGATGTACCCTTGAGGGGTTGAAGCGACGCCCTTCGGGTTCGACGCTACTGCATCATCATGTTCCAGATGTACCCTTGAGGGGTTGAAGCCCGCCACTGCCGCCGTTGTCGTTGTCGAAGAAATAGCGTTCCAGATGTACCCTTGAGGGGTTGAAGCCAACACCGGGGTTCCCGTAGACGAGGAACCGCCAGAGGGTTCCAGATGTACCCTTGAGGGGTTGAAGCTCGGTTATCTCCTCGTCGGACACCGCGACTGCGGTGTTCCAGATGTACCCTTGAGGGGTTGAAGCCGTCTGTGCAACCGTGAGCGCACACAGAAGCGGAGTTCCAGATGTACCCTTGAGGGGTTGAAGCACCTCGTCCATCTGCTCCCAGATGTCGCGCCACGACTGTTCCAGATGTACCCTTGAGGGGTTGAAGCTCACTATACTGGAGAGTTTAGAGTGCGACGAGACTGTTCCAGATGTACCCTTGAGGGGTTGAAGCATGGAGGGCCAACGGGTCGAGACGTTCGTCGTTCGTTCCAGATGTACCCTTGAGGGGTTGAAGCGTCTTCAAGTCGGTCGCTCCAGCGAGGGCGCCGACGTTCCAGATGTACCCTTGAGGGGTTGAAGCACCGACTGTCGCGAACATCGACGCGGTACCGCTTGCTCGTTCCAGATGTACCCTTGAGGGGTTGAAGCGTCGGCGTCGAGGGGTGAGTTCGGATATGTGGTCAGTTCCAGATGTACCCTTGAGGGGTTGAAGCCTCCCACGAAAACATACCCTTCGAGTCCACACGGTCCGTTCCAGATGTACCCTTGAGGGGTTGAAGCGTTTCCGAAGCCGAACCCGACGACTGCCGTACCGTAGGTTCCAGATGTACCCTTGAGGGGTTGAAGCTTGAGTCGAAGCATCTCAAAATCTCTTCGGGAGTGTTCCAGATGTACCCTTGAGGGGTTGAAGCAACCAACGACGGAGGGGAAAAGACCTTACTGGATAGGTTCCAGATGTACCCTTGAGGGGTTGAAGCGGATTAAAGGCAACGAGTTCGGAGCATCAGACCGACGTTCCAGATGTACCCTTGAGGGGTTGAAGCCTCGCGGGCAGTCGTCGCCTCGGTCATACGCCGCCGGAGTTCCAGATGTACCCTTGAGGGGTTGAAGCGACCCGGACGAGGCGGAGGCGGCGGTCGTGGTCTCGGGTTCCAGATGTACCCTTGAGGGGTTGAAGCGAACCTCTCCGTCGAGTTCGTGTCTGTCGTAGACACGTTCCAGATGTACCCTTGAGGGGTTGAAGCTATCGGGCCAACTGTGTGAAACGGACCGACGCCCGCCGTTCCAGATGTACCCTTGAGGGGTTGAAGCGACCTGCGCGCGGCCGTCGCCGAGTTGACCGAGCGCGGTTCCAGATGTACCCTTGAGGGGTTGAAGCGCCTCACCATCTCCTCGTCGTCGCCACCTCCGGCGTTCCAGATGTACCCTTGAGGGGTTGAAGCGTCAGCGGGACCTCGCTCGGCGGGTCACGGACCTCGCGTTCCAGATGTACCCTTGAGGGGTTGAAGCTCGGAGTTCACGAATCTGCTGGAGTCTGACCTGTCGTTCCAGATGTACCCTTGAGGGGTTGAAGCGTCCCCGTCCGGGTCGGCGTCGCCCGCGGGTGCCGGGGTTCCAGATGTACCCTTGAGGGGTTGAAGCAGTTGGGTGAGCCAACTTTTCCCCCACCCCGACGGTTCCAGATGTACCCTTGAGGGGTTGAAGCGAGACGACGGTGCCGCCCGCGAGCAGTTGGACGCCGGTTCCAGATGTACCCTTGAGGGGTTGAAGCGGCGACTGGGGAGTCGCATTCCCCCGTCAGTATCTGGTTCCAGATGTACCCTTGAGGGGTTGAAGCGGCGACTGGGGAGTCGCATTCCCCCGTCAGTATCTGGTTCCAGATGTACCCTTGAGGGGTTGAAGCTGCCCGCCCGTCGCGGTCGCCGTCTCTATCTCGCGGTGTTCCAGATGTACCCTTGAGGGGTTGAAGCATTATCGGTAAGGGTGTCGAAACTCTCGACTGGAGTTCCAGATGTACCCTTGAGGGGTTGAAGCGCTATCGTCACTGTCGGCCCGAACGAAGTGATTACGCCCGGCAGTGGTTCCAGATGTACCCTTGAGGGGTTGAAGCCCCTGACGGGGTGAAAACACGGTTCCACGCGGTCACGTTCCAGATGTACCCTTGAGGGGTTGAAGCCCCTGACGGGGTGAAAACACGGTTCCACGCGGTCACGTTCCAGATGTACCCTTGAGGGGTTGAAGCGATGTTAATCGACAGAGGGCGTCGTGTTGGGGGACAGTTCCAGATGTACCCTTGAGGGGTTGAAGCACGGTCGTCCCGTCGAGCTTCACCTCGTAGGTTGTCGTTCCAGATGTACCCTTGAGGGGTTGAAGCTTGCAGGGCGTCCGGTGGGCGGCAGACGCACACCGCGGTTCCAGATGTACCCTTGAGGGGTTGAAGCGCCCGAGCGCTGGCGTTCCACAACGGCCTCGACCCGGTTCCAGATGTACCCTTGAGGGGTTGAAGCGCCTCATTTGAGAGGTCTTGCGGGAGCGGACTCGACGTTCCAGATGTACCCTTGAGGGGTTGAAGCTACCAGTGTTCTGCTCGTTCGGTATCAAATCCGACGGTTCCAGATGTACCCTTGAGGGGTTGAAGCGCCGCGAACTTGGAGAGCATGTTCTTGTCGGCGGCGAGGTTCCAGATGTACCCTTGAGGGGTTGAAGCGACGCGAAAATCGTCTCGGAAGAGGCTTGGAGCGACCGAGTTCCAGATGTACCCTTGAGGGGTTGAAGCAGGAAGCAGTCTTGCAGTTGTCCGACTGAGCGGACCCAGTTCCAGATGTACCCTTGAGGGGTTGAAGCCCCGGTATCGGCGAGACGAAAGAGCAGGTCGGTGAGTGTTCCAGATGTACCCTTGAGGGGTTGAAGCGAGCGCCGCGGCTTAGATTGTCTTTTCTTCTGAACGTTCCAGATGTACCCTTGAGGGGTTGAAGCACCCCATTGCCGACGTTCTTGAGTAGTCCGTAGTTCCAGATGTACCCTTGAGGGGTTGAAGCGAACTCATGTGGAAGAACGGCCTCAGCATCCACGAGGTTCCAGACGTACCCTTGTGGGGCTAGTCGCTAACCAACAAGACGGGTCTCGGGAAGCGGTGTGTTGGTTAGTCAGGTGGGCAGTTCCTACTCGGCCCCGCCCTCGCCGAACAGGTGGTGTTAGCAGAATCAGGTCCGTGTCTGTCCGCGAGACGACCGCCGACGACCGCTCTTCAAAACACACTCACGACTACCCGTACCGCCTCGCGCAAGTCCGCTCGCCGTTTTGTGCAAGTGTGGTTGTCGTGAGAGCCTTATTTCGAGGGACGGCGGGGTGTCGCTGACACCCCGTCGGCGGTGGCTGTGCTAACACCACCTATGAGCTAATCGCCGACGCTACTCGGCGAGGATGCCGTCGTCTTCGGTGAGTTCCACCGTCAGGACGTGTTCACCCTTCCGCGTCTTGTCTTTCCGGACGGTACGGGGCGACGTTTCCGCCAAGCCGCGAATCTTCTCGAACACGCGTTTGATTTCGCTGGACTTGAACGTCCGGCCGAAGTAGGCGTTCAAGAATGGCCGTGCGTCGGGGGCGGTGTAGACGACGCGATAGCCGTTGGCGTCCGAGACGACCCGGCCCCAGTCGTCGGCGTGTTCAAGCAGAGCGCGGGCGCGTTCGTGAACGGGATAAATGCGGTCCGTCACATCCTCGGGGCCGTTCCGAACGAGTCGGACGAGTTTGTCTTTCCCAATCAGGTCCTCATCGCTAATTTCGACGCCCGCGGTGTCCGCCACTTCGTTGACGCGGTGTTTGAGTCGGGCGTCCGCCCGGCTTCGCGTCTGTTGTTCCGAGACCACCGTGTCGTGTAGTTCCGCCACGTCGTCGCGTACGTCGGCTTTCGCGCGAGCGATTTGCTGTGTTCGTTCTTTCTTCAGTTCCTCTTCGGCGTCCTCGCGCTCGCGGCGCTCGCGTTGCAGGTCGCCACGCAGTTGTTCGAGTTCGACCTGCTGGCTTTCGTACTCTGCGCTGAGTGCTTCGACTTCCTCGCGGAGCTTCCGGACTTCGCGGGCGAGGTCGTGGTGGTCGAGCGCGTCGATAGGTTGGTCGAACTCGTCGGCGCTCACTGTCCGTCACCTCCCGCGCGGTGGGCGTACCAGTCCTCTCGGGAGTCGGGAGCGAACTCCGCAAGGTCTTCGAGGTACGCCTGTAGTTCAGTGGCGCTCCGGAAGGCGTCGGGATTCAGTACGTCGATAGGGTTGGCGTCCTTGATGTGTCGGACGCTCCAGACGCCCTCGGACGTGTGGATGAGTTCGTAGTCGTAGTACCGGAGCGTGGTGCCGGGTGGGTACGCGCCGACGAAGAGGCGTTCGAGGTAGTACACGATGTCCTGCTTGTCCGCCTTCGTTTTCGCGGGCGCGATAGTGGTGTCGAGTGCTTCGTTGGCAGTACTGTCAGTCGTGTCGTTGGTGTTCTTAGTCATGGATTTCGAGGGAGGTCTCTGGTTGGTTGTTAGACGGTGCAACCGCAGGGGTCGGCGGTATGGGCGTCCGGCCCGGTCGCCGAGAGCGCGGTGATAGGGCGGCCGCACTCGGGACAGTGACCGTCCGAGAGTCCGAACGGCGTGCTACTCACACGCCACCACCCCACGCTCGCGCTCTCCGTCGCGGTCGTGGTCCCGGTCGGAACTCTCTCCGTCTCGGTCGCGCTCTGGGTTGGAACTCTCTCCGTCTCGGTCCCGGTCGTCGCCCCAGTCGTCTCGGGCGTCGCGGATACGGCGACAGAACTGGCACGGCGAAAACCCGCGCTCCTTCGCTTTCGAGCGCGGGCATTCGTAGAAGTCGGCGTTCTGGTGAGCGGGACAGAGGGTTTTCCGGTCGTCGCCGCGTTCGTGGTAGGCGTACGCCCACGGCCGCGGCCGGTCACGGACCAGCACGGTCTCGTTGTCCGGATAGGAGTCTTGTTCGATGCGGCGGTCGCGCTCTTCCCGTGTGGGGTCTTGGAGCGAATCGCCCGGACAGTCGTGACTCCCCAGTTTCACGGTTGGCGTGCCACAGTCGGGGCACACGTCGAACGTCTCGGGAATCGCCGTGTCGAGGTCCGGCCCGAACTCGTCGCGGGCGGTCACCACGCTTCGCCCTCAGTTGGCGGGGTGTCGCCGAGTTCCGTCTGACTGTCCGGCGTCCCGGTCTCGTCGCTATCGAACGCGTCGGGTTCGCTGGTGGCGAGTTCGACGCCTGCTTGCTCGGCGCGCGCCCGGACGTGCGTGTCGAGGACGGTCCGCGCCGCGTCGGTCGTGGTGTACTCGTTCGTCCGGCCGTTTTTCTCGCCTTTCGAGACGAGACCGTGGTCGGCGAGTGTGTCGAGGTTCTGGTACAGACGGCCGTGATGCACTTCCTCGTAGTACGTCGCTTCGAGACGCTGTTTCACACGAAGGCCTCGCGGCGGGTCGCCGTCGCGTTCCAGCGCACACACCGCAAAGAGTACGTCTCGTTGGAACCCGTGCAGGTCTACCAACGACGGCAAAGCCTCGGCCGTCGTCACTCTTCAGCACCTCCGCGCTCAGTTCCGAGGTTGTTCATGAAATCGATACGCGCGGCTATCCGTGCGGGAGATTCAAGTCCCGCGTCCCTGTAGGCGAGCATGGTTCTCTGCCGTGGGAACCACCGAAGGCCGGTGCTGTATCACCGGTCGTTCTTCGGGTCTAAATCGACGTATAGCGCCTTCGGTAGTTCCTATTTCAGGCGTCACATTCGCAGTTAATAAACTTGACTATGCTTAAGCATATTTTCAGTGGCGTCATAGCATAGAAATATGCTTTAGCAGGTATTCAGAACTGCCTAAAGGTAGTTTTAGCGGTGAAGGAAACGTGTTATGTCCCGTCCCCATCGATTGGGAAATCATGTGGCGGCAGGTTGAATGGATGACTGCCGGTGATGACCTTATTCTAACAGTCCTTGGCTCCCAGTTCGACCCTCTCAATAAGGAACTCCAACTTTCACCCGGTTGTATTGCGGTGAATATTGATTATAACAACGATTACGTCGGGACACGCTGTCGGAAGCTCGTTGAAGCAGGACTACTCGAAAAAGAGGGCCAATACTATAGCATATCAGAGAAGGGCCGTGCGTATCTGGCTGGCGAACTCGACGCGAGCGAGTTAGAAGACGAGTAGGAGAACGTGGTCGGAACGGCCAATCTCTGTATCCGCGTCCGGTTGACGCCCACGGCGACAGTCCGCCGACATTCACCAAGAGAACCATTCCGTCACTCCGCGTTTCCGTCGACCCCCGGGGGTAGAGGGGGAATTGAGGGTCGACGGAAACACTTGTATGGATTCAGCTACGACAGCCTATCACGCCGGAGAATCCGGCATGGTTCCAGATGTACCCTTGTGGGGTTGAAGCGTCGAACAGCAGGAGGAACAGAATCCCGGTCTGGACCGTTCCAGATGTACCCTTGTGGGGTTGAAGCCTCGGTGACGGGCAGTTCGGCGGCAAGAGCGCGCGTTCCAGATGTACCCTTGTGGGGTTGAAGCGTGCTGTTCGGGGCCGATGACGCCGTTGATGCCCGAAGTTCCAGATGTACCTTTGTGGGGTTGAAGTGATTTGGGTTCTCGAAAAGAGGAACTCACAGCTTTGTGGGGTTGGGGTGGTAGAAGTTCCGAGATGGCGTCGGACGGAACTGGGTGAGACGGCCGGAGAGCGATGAGGTGGTTTCTAGCGACGGGTTCGGGCCGGACTTCGACACGGCTATCCCGGAAACGGCCGAGTATGCTCGAAGTCTGGAACGGCGACAGTGAAACTCGGAAGTCACCTGTCTGGCCGAGTCGCTTCAAAACCCGACGTGGGAAGAACACGGCCAGTATAGCGACCAAGACCGCGCCCCGAATCGTGAGAGTCAGGACTGGACGAGCAGGCCACCGCGACGAACCAACACAGCACCACCTGAGACCCGTCTTGTTGGTTAGCGACCGGCACCTGCGAGCGACCGGCCTTGACGCCGACCGGGACGCCAGCTACGCCCACGTCGCCGCCCGTCGGTCTCGGACAAAACGCGGACGAACCGGCTAACCAACATCGTGAGAACGCGAATAGATGCCGCGTGCCGACCTCAACACGTTCCGCGTGTCGTCCTCAACGGGTTCGTCCTTTTCGCTACCGTGTATCAGCGTGACGCCGACGACGTGTACTGGCTCGACACGACGAACTCCTACGAGCCAGAGTAGTTGTGGAGCCAGAGTAGCTGTGCCGAGTGAAACAGTCGTGGGAGTCAAACTCGGAGAGAAGGAAGGGGGGAGAGAGAGACCATCGTTTCCAGTGCTTTCTCGTATTGCTGTGGGTGACACCGCGAACCTATCAAAATCCAAACTAATAACGGCTGTTTGTTGTGTAGAAAATTCGCCAGTACGGACTAACTCACGTTCTGTTCTAATAAAGGTTGATGCTACTAAAGAGGGAATTTTCTGAGCGTCCAGTCGAAGCGCCGGAAGCACTGGAAACGGTGGTCTCTCACTGTTCACTCGACAGCCTCGTGCCATAGAATCCGTCTTCTGACGCCGTTCCTGCCGAGATTCCGCCATTCGTCGTGTTCTCTTCAACCAAGCAGTGGAAACGATGGTGTGTCAGAAAGCACTGGAAACGGTGGTGTGGTAGCAGTGGAAGCGGTGGTGTGGAGAAATATCTCGACGGAGGGCAACGATTAAACCGCTAGCACTGGAAACGCCACTGTCCGGAAAGCACTGGAAACGCCACCCCCGTAACCAACACTGGAAACGTCACAATGCCACCCGACATCAGCTTCACCCCCGACAACGACCTCTACAAGAACCGCGACACCCTCTTCGAAGACTACACCCCCGACACAATCGTCGGCCGCGACACCGAACTCGAACAATACCACGAAGCACTCCAACCCGTCATCAACGGCGAACGCCCATCCAACATCTTCCTCTACGGCAAAACCGGCGTCGGAAAAACCGCCGCCACCAAATTCCTCCTCGACCGCCTCCAACGAGACGCCGACCAGTACGACGTAGACCTCACCGTCATCTACCTCAACTGCGAAGACCTCAGCAAAAGCTACCAAATCGCCGTGAAACTCGTCAACGAACTCCGCGACCCAAGCGACCAAATCAGCGAAACCGGCCACCCCGGATACAAAGTCTACGAATACCTCTGGGACGAACTCGACGCCGTCGGCGGCACCATCCTCGTCGTCCTCGACGAAGTTGATAACATCGGCGACGACGATTCTATCCTCTACCAAATCCCGCGCGCCCGGAGCAACGAACACATCACGAACGCGAAAGTCGGCATCATCGGCATCAGCAACGACCTCTCGTTCCGCGACAACCTCTCGGCGAAAGTCCGGTCGTCGCTCTGCGAGAAAGCTATCTCGTTCCCGCCCTACGACGCCCCCGAACTCCAAGACGTACTCCAGCAACGCGCCGACACCGCCTTCCACGACGACGCTCTCGCCGACGACGTACTCCCGCTCTGTGCCGCGTACGGCGCACAAGACGCCGGTGACGCCCGGAAAGCCCTCGACCTGCTCCGAGAAGCGGGCGACATCGCGCGCGCCGCGGACGCCGACCACGTTCACGACCATCACGTCGAGAAAGCACGCGACAAACTCGAACGCGAAGAAGTCATGGACGGCATCGCCGACCTCGCCGAACACCAACAACTCACCTTGTACGCGCTGGCGACGTTCGAAGGCGACGACGAAACACCCGTCAGTTCCTCGACGGTCTACGACCGCTACCAATCGCTCTGCCACTATATCGGAAGCGACCCACGGTCGGCGCGCCGCGTCCGGGACTTCCTGAAAGAACTCGCGGACCTCAGCATCACCGCCCGCACTCCACAGAACGAGGGACTGTCAGGTGGGAAGTACCACGACCACGACCTCAAACACGACCTCGAAACCGTCGTGGTCGCCATGGCCGACCTCGTTGATTACGTCGGCGTCCACGAAGGTATCGAAGATGTCGTCCGGTCGTCGGACGAAATCGTCCTCTCCTCGGACATCGATGCCACCCTCTCCCCCGACTGACGACCGTTCTCTCTCCCGCGACTTCTCGAACAGATGACTTCGGAAGAACGGTGTCTCTCCGAGAGATAGTTTTCTCTGTCGCTGTACGCGATAGCACTCTTAAACAGCTATCCCGTATCGCTATCCAAACTAACTACACGAAATAACTAGACAAAATAGCTATACAGTATAGTTATACAGTATAGCTATGCGTAATAGATCTACGAAATAGTTATCTGAAATAGCTGTCTGAAATAGCTGTCTGAAATAGCTGTCTGAAATAGCTGTCAGGGATAGCTGTCTGGAATAGTTGTCTGAAATAGCTCTACGAAATAGCTGTCGAGGATAGCTCTACGGTATTTCGAATCTCACAAGCCGTATCCCACCGCAGATAGCTATTGAGTATAGCTGTCTGATATAGTTTAGTGGTATAGCTATGGGATATAGCTGTATAGTATATTTCTATGGTATAGTTACAACGTATAGTTTTATAACTATAGGGTGAGACCCCGCCTATATGCTGACATACGCAGTGTACAGCGAAGCAGGCGGCGTCGGCAAAACAACCCTCTCGGCGAACCTCGCCCGCGCCCACGCCGACAACGACCACGACGTACTCGTCGTCGACCTCGACCCCCAAGACGGCAGTCTCTCCCACCTCCTCGGCGTGGACGACGACCGCGCCGACAGCGACGCCGACACCCTCGTCCACCACCTCATCGACCGACCGAAAGGCGACTTCACCGACCTCCTCACCACAACCGAAGGCATCGACGTACTCCCCTCCCACAACCGTCTCGAAGACCTCGGGTCCCTACTCGACCGCGCCGCCCAAACCGCCGAAGACCTCGGCGAACCCTTCAACAAATTCGGCCGCCTCCAGCACGTCCTCGCAAAGAACGACATCCCCGACACCTACGACATCCTCGTCGTTGACCCGCCCGCGACCGTCGGCCCCCACCTCTACAACGCCATCTACGCAACCCGGTCGCTCACCATCCCCGTCGAACCAACCGGCAAAGGAAGCGAATCCGTCGACGGTCTCGAATCCGTCGTCGCCGGAATCGAAGACACACTCGACATCCACGTCGGCGTTCTCGCCGCCGTCGTCAACCGCTACGAAGGCACCAACGACCAACAAACCATCCACAAAACAGTCGACAACCTCCCCTATCCGAACCCAGTCACCATCCGGAAACGCTCGTCGCTCTTCGAGAAGTGCTGGTCGATTCAAGGCTCCGCGTTCGCCGTCGAAGACCACGACGACGGCCGCGACCTCCGCGACTACGAACACGAGACGCTCGACCAACTCCGCGAACTCGCCGACTTCCTCGAAGAGCGTGGTGACCTATGAAAGACGGTACCGGCGGCGACCCCTTCGCCGACGACCCCCCAGAACCCAGTTCGACGACTGAGACAACTGACGCGGCCGACACCACCGACACGACTGACGCGGCCGACACGACGAGTTCGGCCGACACTGGGCGGTCCCAATCGACGCCCGAGACGGCTTCGACTGCCGATACGGACACCGGCGAGACAACTGCATCCGCGACCGGCGATGAGTCGCCCGCGCAACTCCCGTACTACTACCGCCGCGAGACAGTGAAAGAGGGCCGCGACCAAGTGCCGTTCTTCCTTCGGGACCACGTTCAAGCCCTCGAAGACGACTTCATCGACGACCTCGAAGACCGACTGAACGCCTCGAACGTCTACAAAGCCGACGCCCGCGAAGCCGCCCTCCAAATCGTCTACCAAAACCACGCCGCCGAAGTCGCCAACCTCCTCCGCGAGTGGGGCTACGACCGCTAACCACCTCTCGCTCTTGTTCCCCTCCCGCTTCGCTACGTTCTTTGCGACTATTTCAGACTCTACGGAATTGCCGTCAGGATGTTCTCGATGAACGCCTACGCGAGTTCTTGCAAGGGTTTTCCGGAGCGCCGAACGTAGTTGGGACAGCCAACGAGGTTCGTCTCGTTGCAGAAGAACATGTCCGAGTAGTTGATGAGTACTCGTCTCGGCATGGTGTACTGCACGGGCGAGTGGCGGACCGACAATGTGGGCACTTCGCCGTGTCGTAGAGCTTGTATGCCTGACCTTCGATAGCGAGTATCGGGGCTTTGCACTCGGGCACCGGCGAGCATCCCGTTCTGAGACAGTACCGGAATTCCCCCGAGAAGTCCACATTGACACACCGATACTCATCAGAGTTATTCCACTTGTAGACTATCGTTCGGACGATACGGACTTACCGTTACGGAAGTCGTTGCAACGTGGGGCAGTAGCTTCGAACTCCGCAGACTCGCCTGCGTAGTACAGGTAGCATTTCTGCAGAAGACCGGGATTTTGGCTTGTTTGGGGTCATCAGAGTCTTCCGGTGAGTAGCGAGTAATCCGAAAACATCTCTAATTCACAATTTTTAGATTAGATAAAAAATTCATCCTAATACCTTATTGACACTCGAACTGCATGTCGGGGAAGGAGACACGCGATCTCCGAAAGATGGGTCGTCGGTTCATGGAAAGCCTCGCGGCACTTGGCGTCTCGTCCGGTGCCGTTGCTGGACTGACTCCCGAGAAACTCGCGGAGTTGACAGTTACATCTGACTTCAGGGCCGTCGGACGGGACGCAACAGCGGCGAAATCATGTGGCACGACCCTGATCGTTCGGACCCACGTGTCGGCTACAAAATCGGCACTGACGGCGGTGACTCCGGTGCACCGGTCTGGGAGTTCAAGGACGGTTACGCCTACATCATCGGCATCCACGCCTGAGCTGATTGCTTCGACGGCACGAAGGCGGCCAAGGGAACACGATGTACTACGTTGAGGACCAACTGAACCTCGACTACTCCAGCGTTTGGAATTAGACGGGAGACCCTAGCCGAACCTACACTGAGCCATCGCAGGACAGCCATTGGCTAACGACGGTCTGTGTCCCGATATTATCTTTTTTCTGACCCTGCCCTCGGGGACCGTCATTCCTCCCAATAGATGTTTGGACGACCGTCGTTGATTTCGATGAAAACGTCGGAGCCTTCTTCGATATCGTAGTCGTCAAAACTGACTGACGTAGTTTCTGTCGTGTCTTCGTCAATAGTTACTGAGACTGTATATTCCCTGATTTATCGATGTCTAATAAGAACCTTTGGCGCTCGTCGGCGGCTAGGTCCACAGTGCGGTCAAAGACATTGCTGTCGTCGGTTGCATCGACAGTGACTCGGATAGTGTGTTGTTTGTCGTCCATGTTTACGAATACGAGGTGCTGACCAGTCGGTTGCATTGTCTCGGTTGGCCTTTGGTCGGAATCTTGCTTCGTGCGAGCGGTCGTTTGCTTCGATGTCCTGTCCGGTGTATCGCTTTGTTCTTGAGTGAGACACCCGCCCAGGGTCATGACGATTGATCCAGAGTACAAGAGGAATCGTCTGCGGTTCACGATTCGATATTGACAACCGAGTAACAAAATCTTTCTGCGGGACTCCGGTATAGGCGTTAACCAGACTCTGTTCGGGAGAAGAGCTAGAATACTCGCTCATTTACGATTCCCATCTGAACCGGCGATTACAGCATACATATATCGAAGTACCATTTAAAATGGTTGTTCATGGGCTTGGTGTGGAATCGTGTCTGTGTTGGGTTTTCCGGGAAACCCAACACAGACGAACTTCCGCCCGAAATCGGAGCGAACGGTATAATATGCGGATATACGAAATTGGGTCGGAGGAGCTACTTCCGAATCACCACGTCGTCGAGGACGAGCATATCGAGTCCCATCGTGTAGAAGGCCCGGACCGCCTCTTCGACCCGGTTTACGATTGGTTCGCCGTTGTCGTTGAACGACGTGTTCAACAGGACGGGGACGCCGGTCAGGTCCTCGAACGCCGAGATGAGGTCGTAGTACTCGGGGTTCTGGTCCTCGTAGACGAGTTGCGGGCGGGTCGTGTCGTCGGCGGGGTGCAGAACCGCCTCGATTTCGTCTTTCCGGTCGTCCACCGGGTCGAACGTCTTTATCATGAACGGCGCGGAATCGACGCCTTCGAGGTAGTCGTCGGCCGCCTCCGCCAGCATCGACGGCGCGAACGGCCGCCACTCCTCGCGGTGTTTCACGTACTCGTTCACCCTGTCGAGCGACGACTTGCTCCGCGGGTCGGCCAGAATGCTCCGGTTGCCCAGCGCCCGCGGCCCCATCTCCATCCGGTTCTGGTACCACCCGACGAGTTGGCCGTCCGCGAGGGCCTCGGCGACTTCGCGGGAGAGGTTTTCGGGCGTATCGTAGTCGAGTTTGTTCCGTTCGAGAACGTCTCGTACCGTCTCGCCGGAGTACTCCGGTCCCCAGTAGACGTTGCGCATCTGCGGGACTTCACCGGGTTCGAACTCCAGTAGCGCGGACCCGAGGGCCGAACCGGGGTCGTTGGCGACGGGTTGGACGAAAACCGAGTCCACTTCGTCCATCTCCATCACCCGCTTGTTCATCTTGCAGTTGAGCGCGACGCCGCCCGCCAGCGCCACGTTGTCGGTCGAAACCTCCGGTAGGTACTCCCGGACGATTGCCTCGACGGTCTCTTCGAGGAACTGCTGGGCGGCGTACGCGAGGTCCTGATGCCAGTCGTCGTACTCGCCGCCCCTGTCGAGTGGGTCGCGGTCGAACAGGTCGCCGAGGACGTGTTCCATCTCCCGCGGGCCGTACTGGGTCAGTTCCGTCACGTCGTAATCGACGCCCGGCGTGACCAGCGACCGGAGCGTCTCCTCGATTTCCTCGTTGCGGTCGCCGTAGGGCGCGAGACCCATCACCTTCCCCTCGCCGTTGTTGAACCGGTAGCCGAGGAACTCGGTTATCCCCGAGAAGAAGAACCCGAGACTGTTCGGGAAGTCGTAGGTCCGGAGTTTTTCGAGACCCGACTCGCTGGCGTGCCAGACGACCGTCGAGTCGTCTTCGCCCGCGCTGTCGATGGTGACGACCAGCGCCTCGTCGAACCCGGAGGGGTAGAAGGCGCTGGCGGCGTGGGACCGGTGATGGCGGTGGCACCGAACCGGCGGGAGCGACGAGACGCCCAACGTCTCCCTGATAGCGTCCGCTATCTTCTCTTCTTGCTTTCCGGTCATGCACTCGACCACCTCCCGGACCTTGCGGTGCGCGACGTTCATCGCGTCCACTGCGTCGGCGGAGTCGCGCTTTCCCTTCCCCCTGATTCGCCCGTCGAACAGCGAGTCCATCTCCTCGAACACCCACGGGACGGTTATCGCGTCCACGTCTTCGAGTCCGCCGTCGAGGAAGGTCGTAGCCTCACGGAGGGCACCCGCCGGGAACGACCCCTGAGCGTGTTTCTCCCTGCTGAACCGCTCTTCTTCGGCACCGAAGACGACTTCGCCGCCTCGGACTACGACGACGGCCGGGTCGTGAAACCCGAGCGGCGTGAGTCCGGGGTTGATTCCAATGAACGCCATGATAATGTCTATTTGGCTACAAATTTAGTATCTTTTGGTTCGACAACAGAACAGAACGTCCGACGCCGAGACACCGACGCTACTTTTCATCAGGTATGGAAGCATATATATGAAATGAATTTAATCATCGGTAACATGAACTCATTGGTAACTGGTAATCGTTCACGGAGGGAGTCGCATGGACGGTGACAGGTCGATAAACCTCACCGACGGGGAACTGGTCAAACCCCTGTTGATGCTCTCGTTACCTATCGTCCTGACGAACATGCTTCAGGTCGGCTACAACCTCGCCGACACGTTCTGGGTCGGCCGACTCGGACAGGACGCGGTGAGCGCGCTCTCGTTCTCGTGGGCACTCATCTTCCTCGTCATCAGTCTCGCGGGCGGCTTCACCGTCGCGTGTACCGTTCTCGTCTCCCAGAACAAGGGCGCGGGCAACGAGGACCACGCCAACCACGTCGCGGGACAGGCCATCGCGTTCCTCGTCGGCCTGTCGGCGTTCACGTCGCTCGTCGGGTACGTCTTCGCGCCGACGCTCCTCACCGCGGTCGGTGCCACGCCCGGTTCCGCGGAGTACCAACTCTCGCTGGAGTACACCCGGACGATGTTCCTCGGTATCCCCTTCATGTTCGGCTTTTTCATCTTCCAGTCGCTCCTTCAAGGCTGGGGCGACACCAAAACGCCGTTCTATCTCATGACGTTCGGCGTCGTCCTGAACGTCGTCGCGGACCCGTTTTTCATCCTCGGATTCCAGAACAACATCCTGTTCGAGGCGCTCGGTCTCACCGGTCTCGAACAGTCGCTGTACGACGCGACTGGCTTCGCCGGGATGGGCGTCCAAGGCGCGGCACTGGCGACGATTGCCTCGCGCGGTCTGGGCGCAGTGATTGCGATGGGGATGCTCCTCTCGGGTCGCGTCGGTCTCAAACCGTCGCCCGGCGACTTCGTTCCCGACTTGGAGACGATTCGTGAGATGGTGAAAATCGGTGCCCCGGCCAGCGTCGAGGAGAGTACGCGGGCGGTCGGCGTGATGTTGCTCACGGCGCTAGTCGCCATCGTCGGCGACGACGCAGTTGCCGCCTACGGCATCGGCAACCGACTCACTTCACTCGTCATCCTGCCAGCAATCGGTCTGGCCCGCGGGACCGAAACCGTCGTGGGCCAGAACTTGGGCGCTGACCAAGTTGAGCGAGCGAAGCGAGCGGTCTACGCGAGTGCCGGAATCGTCGTCACAATCTTCGCCGTCGTGAGCGTCGTCGCGTTCGTCTTCGCCGAACCGATTACGAGCGCGTTCATCACCGGCGAGAACTCCGACGCGGTGATAGACCTCGGCGGCGACTACCTCCAAATCGTGGGCCTGTCGTTCGCGTTCCTCGGCATCTTCCGAATCGTGCAGGGTGGCTTCCGCGGAAGCGGGAGTACCCGCACCGCGATGATTTTCTCGATTCTCGCGCTCATCGTCTTCCGGATTCCGCCGGCCTACCTGCTCGTGGAGTTGGCCGACATGGGCGCGACGGGCGTCTGGTACGGCATCGCGTTCTCGAACGTCGTCATCGCCATCGTCGCCGGAGCGTGGTTCCTCCGCGGGACGTGGACCGATAACGTCGTGGACTCAGACGACCTCGGACCCGGCATGTCGATGCCCGACCCCGAACCGGAACCCGAACCCGACACCGACGACTGACGGCGAAGGCTATCGCCACCAGTCGCTTCGCCGGTCGGCGTATCCCGCATCGAGGAACGGCGGCGGGAGTTCGCTTCTCCCCTCGGCACCCAGCAAGTAGCCGAGACCGTACCCGACGTGCCACCCGACCGCTTCCCGGTCGAGTTCGGGCGAGAGGGTGACGGTCGAACCGACGAAGTACTCCACCGCACCGTCGCCGTCCACGTCGCGGCCGCGATACGAGAAACACGACGGCGAGTCGGGACCGCACTCGGAGTCGCCGAACCGGACAACCACGTCGGCGGCCGACCGACGCTCGACCCGCGTGAACGAGAGTTCTTCGGGAACCGTCCCGTCAGCGCCTCTCTCGTAGTAGGTCAGCGCGTGGCCGACCTGCTCGTCCACCGGATGGGAGACGCCCGACGAGTCCACGTAGACCGTGAGGTTCGCGGACCGCCACGCCAGCGGTCGGTCGGTTGCGTCCGGTCGGTCCACCGACACCCCGCCGGGGCATCTGCTCCCCATGATGTCGAGCGGTCGCTGGCAGTGGCGAATCCCGAGTACGTGGCCGAACTCGTGTTCGAGGGTGAGGAGCGTGGACCGGTCGTTGTGCCCGGTTTCGATTTGGACCGTCTCGGGCGGTTGCGGCCGGTAGGTCTCGTTCAGGACCGGCGCGCACCCGGCGACCGCCTCGGTGTGGCCGGAACACCGGACCGTCTCGGTGAACGAGACCACGAGGTCCGGGTTCTCGGCGTCGGGTCTCAACACGAAGTCGGCCGAGTACGCCGCGTACTCGTCGTCGTTGGCCTTCCAGTAGTCGAGCGCCGACGCGACGAGTCGTGACTCGTCGCGTCGGGTCCCCTCCGGCGCATCGACTGCGACGACCACGGTGTCGGTCGGCCACGGGCTCGCGGTCCGTTCCGCGCGTGGCACGGCAGTCGTCGGAGGGGACTCGCCGGTTGTCGGAACCGAGTCGCTGGTCGGCGTCGAGTCGTCCGTCGTCTGCGGTCCGTCTGCGGTCGGGCGGTCCGCCGTCGCGTCGTCGCCCGTCGTCGCGGTCGGCGCGCCGTCCGAACCGCCGTCGATAGGCGTCGGAATCTGCCCGGCGAACTGCCCGGCCACGCCGACGAGGGCCGCCACGAATGCGACCAGTAGCACTCCCCGCAGAATCTTCGTCACGACGCGGAGCAATCCGGTTACGAACCCCATCGAGACCTCCTATAAATCGACATTGGAAAACGTTGTTGGCTGGCGTCAGGCCGACTCGGTGGTCGTCTCGGTTGCGGTCCCGTTCTCCGCCTCGACCGATATTTGCACGTCGTCGCCGTGGAAATGGAAGTACTTGTCCGCGTGCGTGTACTTCTCCTTCGTAAAGTCTACGGGAGTCCCATCTACCGTGACGTTCAGGCTTCCGTGCGGGTGCGGGTGGTTCGCGGTGAAGTACCGTCCGGGCGTCGAGACGTTCGGGGTGTAGACGGTGACGAACACTTTGTCGCCGTCTTCGACTTCGTAGCTCTCGGGGTCATCGACTCACTGGCCGTTGACCTGATAGCTCACGCTGGTCTCGTTGCCGTCGCGGTACGTCGTCCCGGCCTGCGCCTCGGTCGTCGTCAGTTCCGTCGTCGTCTCTTCGCCCGCTGGCTCGCCAGTGAATCAGGCATAACTCGGAGACGGGAGCGGGAGACAATTATTATCGGCGACCTACGTCGTACTTAAGCGCGTCATAATTATCTCCGAGCGCGTCCAGCGACCGGACGAGAGATGTACGGAATCGCTCGCCGAAGCACCCGCCGAGAGGTCCACCCGAACCGAGGATGAAGGCGGACACGGTTCTCACGGCAGTCGTCGCGCT
Organism: Halorussus caseinilyticus; assembly: GCF_029338395.1. Classification (NCBI taxonomy): domain Archaea; kingdom Methanobacteriati; phylum Methanobacteriota; class Halobacteria; order Halobacteriales; family Haladaptataceae; genus Halorussus; species Halorussus caseinilyticus. The sequence continues at coordinate 75,929 of NZ_CP119812.1, read as the reverse complement.
GTGCTGTGTTCTCGCCATCGGAGCTACCTCCACCACCCTCGACTCGACAGTCTCGACCGACCCCGAGGAAGTCACGGAGGTCGATTACGACGAGATACCCATCGGGACGGGACAGGCCAAGAACTTGGACGACGCCATCGACGGCGGCAAGTCGGGGTCCGGCGACTCGAACGGCGGGTCCGGGTCCGAGAGCGTCGGGGCCAAACCCTCCGACGACGGCCAGCGGACCGGCGCGAAGTCGAAACCCGACGACGGCCAGCGGAACAAGCGCGCCGGGAGCGGCGACGGGCAGAGACAGCAGAGCGCCGGAAGCGGCGACCGGCGAAATCAGGGCGGCGGGTCCGGGTCGAAGTCCCAGTCCGGTGCCGAACAGACCCTGCGGGAACCGAGTCTACTCGAACGACTCCTGTCTCTGCTCCGTGACCTGTTCGACCTCTTGCTCGGACTCTTGGCACTCCTCGTCCTGTTGGCAGTGGTCGCCGCGGCGGTCAGGTTCCGCGACCGACTGCTTTCGCGGGTCTCGTCGTCGCCGTCGCGCGACGGCGACGACGAGACCCGCGAACCCGACCCGCAGAACGAGATAGCGTCGGCGTGGTTCGAGATGGTCGAGCGACTGGACCTCGGGGACAGGCGCGACCTCACCCCGCGGGAGTGTGCGGCGGCGGCACGTCGTCGCGGCGTGGACGCCGACGCCGCACAGACGCTGACCTCGCTGTTCGAGGAAGTCCGGTACGGCGGCGCTCGCGTGACCGACGAGCGCCGCCAGCGCGCCGAGCGGAACCTCGACCGAGTTCGGTCGCAGTTGGAGGTTCAGCAGTGAAGCGATACCGCGTCGCCTCGGGCGCGTCGGGGGTCCTCGCGCTCGGAGTCGCGCTGACTCTCGGCGGCGGTCCCGCGGACGGGGCAGTCGAAGCGATGCTGACGGCGCTGGGCAACGACTACCTCGTCGTCGCAACCTTCGCGGGCGTGGGCCTGCTCGTCGCCGGGTCCGCCCTGATGTCGGGGCGGAGCGACACCCTCCGCCAGACCGAGACGCCGACGCCCGAGCGCCCGGTGACTGCGCCCGCGGCGGGCGACGGCGTGGACGAAGCGCTCGAAAGCAGGACCGCGCTCGCGCCGGTCGTCGGCGACGAGAGGCGCGAGCGACTCCGCGAGCGACTCCGAACCGCCGCCGTCGAGACGTGGGTCCGCCGCGGAGAGTGTTCCCGCGAGGAGGCCCGAGAGCGACTCGACGACGGGTCGTGGACCGACGACGACGAGGCGGCCTCGTTCCTCGCCGGTCGCGGGCCGGGCGTCGAACCGCGGATAGCGGCGCTCCTGCGGGCCGAACCGTGGAGTCGCCGCGGCGCGCGACGGGCGGTGGCGGCGATTGCGGAGCGGGAATCGGAGGACGCCGGGGACGAAACGGGGGGAGGACGGTGACGACGACCCGGCGCTGGCGAGGAATCGTCGCGGTGACGTTGCTCGTCGGCGGCGTGGGTCTCGCGGCCGACCGGCCCGACCTCGTTCTCGTGTCGGCCGTCGGGGTCGCGTTCGCGGTCTACCCGCGACTCTCGCCCGCGCCGCCAGCGACGCCGGACCTCGAAATCGACCGGCGACTGAGCGACCGCGCGCCGACGCCGGGCGAGTCGGTCGAAGTCACCGTCACCGTCCGCAACGTCGGCGACGACACCCTCTTCGACCTGCGCGTCGTGGACGGCGTGCCGCCCGCGCTGACGGTCACGTCGGGGTCGCCGCGATACGGCGGCCTGCTCCGACCCGGCGGGGAAGCGACGTTCAGCTACGCCGTGAGCGCCGAAGAGGGCAAACACGGCTTCGACCCCGCGACGGTGGTCGTCCGCGACCCGAGCGGCGAACACGAGGTAGAGACCACGGTGGCCGCCGAGACCGAAATCGACTGCGCCGTCGCCCGCGGGACGCCGCCCAAGCGGAACCTCGCCATCGAGGACGCGGGCGACCTGCTGACCGACGACGGCGGCGTCGGCATCGAGTTCCACCAGACGCGAGAGTACCGGCGCGGCGACTCGATGAGTCGTATCGACTGGAAACGGTTCGCCCGCGTCGGCGAACTCACGACCGTCGAGTACCGCGAGGAGCGGAGCGCGTCGGTCGTCCTGCTGGTGGACGCCCGGCCCGAGTCCTACCGAGCGCCAGCGGGAGAACCCCACGCAGTCGTCCGGAGCGTGGCCGCCGCACAGCGACTGACGGGCGCGCTCCTGACCGGCCGGAACCGGGTCGGGGTGGCCGCGCTCGGCCGCGAGGACTGCTGGTTGGCCCCGAGCGCCGGGAGCGACCACGAGTCGCGGGCGATGCGACTGCTCGCCACCCACCCCGCGCTGGCCGCCGCGCCCCCCGGAGAGGACGCCGGGCCGCCAATCGACGACCAAATCGCCCGCATCCGGCGTCAGTTGCCGCCGAACGCGCAGGTGACGCTGTTCTCGCCGCTGTGCGACGACGGCGCGGCGACGGCCGCACACAAGTTGGAGGCTCACGGCCACAGCGTGACGGTCGTGAGTCCCGACGCGACCGGCGGCGAGTCGCCCGGCCGAAGGCTGGCGACGACCGAGCGGACCAACCGAATCGCGTCGCTCCGGCGGAGCGAGATTCCGGTCGTGGACTGGTCGGCCGACGACGGACTCGCCGCGGCGGTCGCAAAAGCCGGGGAACGGGGGCGCTGTGACGGAGAAATCGGTAGCGCGCGACGGCGCGTCGGTCGCCGTTAGACGGCGACCGACGCGTCCGAGTGCCGCGCTCGCGGCGTTCGCGCTCGCTCTCGGCACCGTTCTCGTCGGCGGTCCCGGCGGTCCGGCGGTCGGCGTCGTTCTCGCGGGTCAAGGGGCGATGGCCGTGGGCGACGAACTCCGGTCCCGAGGGCGGCGATTTCTGTCGTTGCTCGCGCTCGGCGTCGGCGGCGTCGTCGCGCTTCTCGGCGTCCCCGCGGGCGCGGTGATGGCTGGCGACCTGCCCGGCATCCTGCGGGCGCTTCCCGGTCTTCTCGGGGTGTTCCTGCTCGGCGTCGGACTGGTCCCACTGCGGGGTCGCGGGTCGCGCAGACTGGTGAAACTCGGCGCTGGACTCGTCTTGGTCGGGGTACTGGTCGCGGGAATCTTCCGGGCGGTCCCGGCCGGGACACTCGTCGCTGGCGCGGCGGTGGCCGTCGTCGGGTGGGACATCGGCGAACACGCCATCAACGTCGGCGAGCAGTTGGGCCGGGCCGCCTCGACGTGGCGCACCGAGGGCGTCCACGCGGTCGGCGCGGGCGTGGTCGGCGGCGGGGCGGTCCTGACGGGCGAACTCGTGGACGGGGTGGGTTCGACCGGTCTCTCTCTCCCGGCGCTCGCACTGCTCGTCCTCGCCATCGTCCTGCTCAGCGTGGCACTCCACGAGTAGGCGAGCCAGTTCCTATCGAAATTAGTATACAGTATTATAGGTTAGTATTTCGCGCGCGAGAAGCGGCGATAGCCGAGACAGGCAGAGCGCGCTCTGTGCGCCGGAGTCGCGTTCCGCGGCTACGCTCGCCGTTCGACCGTCGGCACCGACACCGCCGAGAGGATGTCACCGACCACCTCGTCGCGGGTCGTCTCCTCGACGCGGGCGTCCGCGGTCAGCACGAGTCGGTGGGCCACGACCGGGCGAGCGACCGCTTTCACGTCGTCGGGGACGACGTACTCCCGGCCGTCGAGTAGCGCGCGAGTCCTCGCCGTCTCGAAGAGCCGTTGAGTGCCCCGCGGGGAGACGCCGACCTGCGTCCGTGCGTCCGAGCGCGTCTCGCGCGTGATGTCCACGACGTACGACATCACGTCGCGGTCCACCTCGATTCGCTCCACGAGCGACTGAATCGTCTGGAGCGTCGTCGCGGGCCTCCATGATGGCCCGGAGCTGAGTCGCGTCGTACGGCGGAAAGACGAACTCGCGTTCGCAGAGACTCGACTTGACTCGCTCGTCCATCCGGTCTTTGTACTTGATTTTGTTGCTGATTCCGATAGTGCCGAGTTTGCAGTGGCCGAGTTTGTCCGCGAGAGTTGCACGAGAATCGCGTCGTCTTCGAGTTGTCGATTTCGCCGAGGATGATGACCACCACGTCGTACTCGCCGTCGAGAATGCGCCAGAGTCGCTTGTAGTAGGTCGAGGTGGAGATGCCTTTTCCGGATGGAGATGTCGGTATCGTCGGTGTTGAGACTGTGCGCGATGGTCTAGACGGCTTTCGTCTCGGTCGTGTCTTGGGCGCAATCGACGTAGGCTCTGCCGACGGTGATGCCGTCGCGCGCCGCCTCGGGGACGAGTTGCCGCGAGACGTGTTTCGCACGGAGTGATTTGCCGGTGCCGGTCTTGCCGTAGAGGAGGACGTTGCTCGGGGACTGGCCGAAGAGCGCCGGATTGAGCGCGTTCGCAAGCGATTGAATCTCGTCGCCGCGGCCGACGATACGGTCGTCGTCGTCGGGAAGGTGGTTGATTTCGAGGAGTTCCTCGTCGGCGAAGATTAGGTCTTCCCGAGAAAAGAGGTCGTTGAAGTCACTCATTGACACCACGTTTCCAGTGAATCGGTGCCAGCGTTTCTGGGTCGCACGACTCCGAAACGCTGGCACTCGTCCCACCCACCCAAAATGCGAATTTCACTGGAAACGTGGTGTGTCTCTTTTCGTTCACTACAACCTACAGTTTCCGCCCTTCGCCATTCACCTCTTACTCGATTTTCATTTCTTACTCGACTTTCACCGGCCGTCTTGAACGAGAGGTGAATTCTCGTTCGTACAACCCGGTCGGCCACAGACACCAGCGTCGTCGCCAGCGCGCTCGACGCCCGCGTCGAGTTGGTGTAGCTCCCACGTCGCTTCGTGGCCCGTCTCCGTGCGGTGGTCTTCGATGCAGGACCGTGCTGTCCCGAGTTTTGTGAACGTCTCTTCGAGACCGCAGTCCGGACACGTCACCGTCGCGCGCTTGCTCGCCATCGGTCGAAACGACCACTGCTATCTACATAATCCCGTTGGGTTCTTCGGTCGTACTGACCGAGGAATCAGTCGCTATCGAGCGATAGAACACAGAACAGAGATACAGAACACGGGACAGCGATAGGAGAGATGAGAGACAGAGATGGGCCAATCGCGCCTCTCGAAGAACTCTTTGCGGCGATTCTCGTTACTCGGGTTCGACGAGTTCGAGGACGTTTCCGTCGGGGTCGTAGAAGTAGGCGACCCGCGACTTGACGGTGCCGACCGACTTGGGTTCGCCGAGGAACTCGACGCCCTTGTCGGTCAGTTCCTCGTACTTCGCGTCGATGTCGTCCACTTCCCAGCAGAAGTGGTCGTCACCAACGTCGATGGGCGACCGCATCGCGTTGATGCTCTTGTTCGAGGGCTTGTCGATGGACTTCAGTTCGAACTTCATCCCGTTTCCTTCCAGAACCGCGAAAGTCCCCTCGACTCCTTCCACGCCGAGGAGTTCTTCGTGGTGGTCGCTCAGCTCCTTTTCCTCCCGTAGCAACTCCAGTCCGAGAACGTCTCGATAGAATTCGATTGAACGCTCGATGTCGGACACGTTGACTCCGTAGTGGTGGGCAGGTCCTACGACCATATCTGATACCACAAATTTCGACGACTTAAATTATTCGCTCTAAAATTATAACTGTAAAAAGAAACGTCTCGAATAAATATCCTGGGGAGGTGTACTGGGTAACGTCTGTCACGAACCCGTCTGAACCCGGTAGCGACTATTCCGAGCCGGTGAACGCACCCGAACGGCACTTCTCGCAGAAGGTCTGTATCAACCTCTTGCCGGGCGGGGTCAGGATGCTCTCGGGGTGGTACTGGATGCCGATGTGGGGTTTCGACTCGTGACGGACGCTCATCACGATGCGGTCTTCCTCCTCGCCTTCGGTCTGTCCCGTCACTTCGAGCGAGTCGGGGAGCGACCCGTTTTCGACCGCCAGCGAGTGGTACCGGCCGACGCGGATAACCTCGTCCAAGTTCTCGTAAATGCCCTTCCCGTCGTGGGTGATTTGAGATGGTTTCCCGTGGACGACTTCGGGCGCGTGGCCGACCGACGCGCCTTCCGCCGCACACAGAGCTTGGTGGCCCAGACAGACGCCGAGTGCGGGAATCTCCGTCTCCTCGAAAATCGGGATGGAGACGCCCGCGTCTTGGGGTGTACCGGGTCCGGGAGAGACGACGATTCCGTCCGGGTCCATCTCTCGAATCTCTTCGACATCGATGGCGTCGTTTCTTCGCACGACGATTTCTTCGGCGAACTCACCGATGTACTGCACGAGGTTGTACGCGAACGAGTCGTAGTTGTCGATGACCAGAATCATTGTTCGTCACCCACTTCGAGTTCGAGTTCGGTTTCGTCGTCTAAGGCGTCGCTGATGGCGTTGATGAGCGCGCGCCCTTTGTCCAGCGTCTCGTAGAACTCCGAAACCGGGTCCGAGTCGTGAACGATTCCCGCACCGACGCGGAGGTAGTAGTTGTCGTGTCGCCGAACGAGCGTCCGAATCGTCATGTTGAGGGTCGCTCGCTCGTCGAACCCGATGACACCGATGCTCCCCGTGTAGGGGCCGCGTCGGGTCGATTCCACCTCGTCGATGATTTCCATCGTTCGCGGTTTCGGCGCGCCGGTAATCGTTCCGCCGGGGAAGACGGCACAGATAGAGTCGGGAATCGTCTTCTCCGGGCGGCGGGTCCCTTCGACAACCGAAACCGTGTGGATGACCTCCGAGTAGCGGTCGATGCGCCTGTAGTCGGTCACTTCCACGGACCCGTATTCGGCGACTTTCCCGAGGTCGTTTCGTTCGAGGTCCACGAGCATCGCGTGTTCGGCGTGTTCCTTCTCGCTCGACAGCAATTCGTCTTCGAGTTCTTCCTCCTCTTCGGGCGTCTCGCCGCGCGGTCGGGTGCCTGCAATCGGTTCGGTGACAAGTCGGTCGCCCTCGCAGTGGAGGAGCAACTCGGGGCTGGTACTCACTAGGTCCACACCGGGGAACTCCAGAAGCCCCGAGTACGGTGCCGGGTTCACTTCGCGGAGGGCGTCGAACACTTTGACGGGATGGACCGCGGCGGGTCCGGAGAGTCGTTGAGAGATATTTCCTTGGAACGTGTCGCCCTCTCGGATGTAGTGTTTCACCTTCCGAACGCTGTCGGCGTACTCTTCTTTCCCGGCCTCGCTCTCGAACGTAACCGAACTGTCAGATTTCGGTGGCTCTACGCCCGAGTCGCCGCTGTGAATCTTCTCGACGTGGTTTTCGAGGCGGTTACGCGCAGTGGCGTATCTCGATGCGAAGTCGTCGCCCGGACTGACCTCCGGACAGCACGTAACTCGCAGTTCTGTTCGGTCGGCGTCTCCCGTGTCCTCCCACGCGGTAACTAAGTCGTAGACGCCGAACTGGAGCCGCGGGAGGTTCCGGTCGTCTTCGGTCGTGTCCGGGAGGTCTTCTATCTCTCGGGCGATGTCGTACGAAAGCCACCCGAACGCGCCGCAGGGATACGGCACGTCGCAGTCGCCACGGACGAGTCGCTCGTCGTCTAACAGGGTATCGAGTTGGTCGAAACTATCGGGTTCGTCGCTGGAGTTCGTGACCCAGTATTCCGGTTCGACGCCGAAGTACCCCCAACCGTCCTGTTCTCCGGTCGTTTCGAGATACACTCCGTCCGGACCGTCGCGTGCGTTTCGATACGCGACGTAAGGGTCTTCGACTGTCGTCCGAACTTCGACCGGAATTCTGGCCGGTTCGTCTGGACTAGCCGCCAACGAGGTGAATTCGTTCTCGGTCGTAACTGCAAATGTTTTATCCGACATGTGTTTAAACCACTAGTGCCGCGGCACTCATCGAATCAATTAAAGCACAGCAATAATAATTGTTTTCATATCTGGATATTGATTGCGAAAATAACATTACTCTCGGAGCAGATTTTTGAACTGCTCCTACTTTACCGATGAATTTTACAAACTTAGAAGACCGTATCTAAACATACGTTCAAAAACTACGCTCACGTATCGGTAGCGTACTTTCAGAGAAAACTGGCTTGACTCTAACTATCTCTAACCGTAACGCGGAGTCGATTCTCCGATAATTTTTCTACAACCGAGCCGAGAAGTAAAATACAAGTGACATACGAGCCTATAAATGTATAGCTGGGAGAATCTAATCATGAGTGAGTTACTGTACTACGTCGATGGGGAGATAGTTCCCGCGAGCGAAGCCACCGTGTCGGTAAACGACCGGGGATTCAAATACGGGGACGCGGCGTTCGAGACGCTTCGCGCGTACGACGGGGACCCGTTCGAGTGGGACCGACACTACGACCGACTGCAACGCACCTGTGACCTCTTGGGTATCGACCACGACTACGGGTCGGCGGACCTTCGACAGGCGATTCGGGAGACGCTGGAGGCTAACGGGTTCTCGGAGTCGTACGTCAGACTCTCTGTCACCCGCGGGGTCCACTCCGGAAAGTTGAGTCCACCGGCCGACAGTTCCCCGACGCTCGTGATACTCGTCTCGGAACTGCCTCGAAGCGGTAGGAAGGGCGAACCCGTCTGGGACGGGCCTGCCGAAGTCGAGACGGTCGAGACCACTCGCATACCCGACTCGGCCGTGCCGTCGGCCGCCAAGACGCACAACTACCTCAACGGAATCCTCGCCCGAAGCGAGTCCGACGCGGACGAGACGCTCATGCTCGACCAAGCGGGGAACGTCACCGAAGGTGCCACTAGCAACCTCTTCTTCTGTACCGACGGTGTGCTGAAGACTCCCTCGCTCGACGGGCCGGTTCTCCCCGGCATCACTCGGGAAGTCGTCCTCGAACTGGCAGAAGAGCGGGGCATCGAGGTCGAAACCGACAGTTACACCCCCGATGACTTGCGTGACGCCGACGACGCCTTCCTGACGAACACGACGTGGGAAGTCCGTCCGGTTTCGAGTCTCGACGGCCAACAGTTCGAGCGTAGCGCGACAACCGAAACGATTCGGGACGCGTTCGACGCGCGCGTCGAATCGGAGTACGAAGAGTAGCTTCGACCGGTCGCTCGTCCCGTCGAGTTTACTCGACGGCGACGTACACGGTTTCGTCCTCTACGAACACGGGATACGTTTCGACGCACATGTCGTCCATGTGTGCGTGTTCGCCCGTCGTGAGGTCGAACTCGAATCCGTGCCACGGACAGTACACGTTGTCACCCTCGACTTTTCCGTCGCCCAACGGACCTCCTTGATGAGGACACGTGTTCTCGATAGCGTGCAGTTCGCCTTCGGAGAGGAAAACGGCCACGTCGGTTCCCGCCACGTCGATTATTTGCCCCTCGCTGTCTTCGAACTCGTCTCGCTCGCCTACCGGCACGGCCGATGATTCGTCCATGTTACTACCCTGAGTCAACGGGATGAAAAAATTATTGCTCTGTCGAAGTTCATCCCGTATCGAAACCGACGCTCGACGCTCGCTAGACGGTCTGTGTACGGGAGAAATTCTCTAGCCTTCTGTCGAATCGAACGGTTATTTTCGCTGAACTCCGGTAGACTTTAGTGCAGTCTACTAGTCAATATAATTATGGACTCGGAACTTGAAGACATCACCGTCTACGATACGGAAGTGCACTCGATGACGACGCACAAGGACCTGTTCCCGTATCTCGACGAAGACGTTCGGGAGCGGGAAAAAGCGGGGTACATGGCTCATCCCGAACGAGGACCGCTTCCGTGGGACGGGTGGGACCGGTCTGCCGGGGGGCGCATCCAGTGGACGCCACATCCCGTGTCCAACCCCGAGGAGTACGAGGAGAAGCGAAAGGAGTTCGGCGTCGATGTCGTCGTGTACTCGCCGGGGCAGTTCAAGCTCACTCAGATTCCGAACGCCGAGAAACGAGTCCACTACATGTGGGCGCTCAACGAGTACCTCGTGGAGCGATTCGCCGACCCCGAAAACCAGAACTTCGCCAAACTACTGGCAATTCCGGAGCATCCCAAAGAGAGCGCACGCATCATCGAAGAGTACGGCGACGAACCCGGAGTCGCGGGCATCTTCATGATAGACGTTGGCCCGCAGTATCCGCTCGGCCACCAGCAGTACGAACCGATGTACGAGGCGGCCGAGAATCAGGACCTCCCGATTTTCCTCCACAGCGGTAGCGGACTGTACCCGGCGTTTCCGACCCGTGACCTCAACGTGGAGACGTTCATGGAGTACCACACGCTGACCCACCCGATGGCGAAGATGTGGCACGCGACGAGCATCATCGCTCGAGGGATTCCGGAACGCTACGACATCGACTGGTGTTTCCTCGAAGCGGGCGTCTCGTGGATTCAGTTCCTCCGCACCCGGATGGACCGCGAGTACATCGAACGGCCCTCGGACGCGCCCGAGATGAACAAACTGCCGAGCGAGTACCTGAGCGACTTCTACTACGGACTCCAACCGCTCGAAGAGCAACCCCGAAAGCCCGAGGACCTCCAGACCATCATCGAGATGAACGACCTCGAAGACCAGTTGGTCCTCGCCACGGACTACCCCCACATGGACTTCGACGCTCCGGCGTCGGTGTTCGACCACGAAGGACTTACCACCGAGCAGAAGCGCAAAATTGCGCAGGACAACCCGCGCGAACTGCTCAATCTGTAAGCGCCGCCGGTCCGCGGTCCGGACTTTCCCGACGCGCGATAATCAGATAGTCTCGCAGTCCCGATAGTGGCGGATACGAGCGCTAAAACGGTCGCTCGGTTGCTATCACAACAAAAATATAGAATAAAAATTAGTTCAATCCGTAGATTATTTATGCATAGTGTAGTGTGGTCAAACACATGAACTCCAGCAGTTACGATGTTATCGGGATTGGGCTTGGTCCGTTCAATCTCAGCTTAGCGGCGCTTATCGACGGGACTGACGAGGAAATCGACGCGTTATTCCTCGAACAGAAGTCGGAGTTCAGTTGGCACGGCGACATGCTCATCGAGGGGTCGGCGCTCCAGAGTTCGTTTATCGGTGACCTCGTGACGCCCGCCGACCCGACGAACCCACACAGTTTCCTGAACTACCTCCGCAAGCACGACCGATTCTGGGAGTTCTTCAACTACGAGAACTTCCACATCCCGCGCAGAGAGTACGACAAGTACTGTAAGTGGGTCTCGACCCGTCTCGATAGTTGCCAGTTCAATCGGCGCGTCGAGTCGGTCTACGACACCGGCGACGGCAACTTCATGGTCAAGGCCCGAGACCCCGAGACCGGCGAGGAAACCAAGCATCGGTGCGACGACATCGCTCTCGGCGTCGGGTCGCGTCCGTTCGTCCCCGAAAGCCTCCGCGGACACCCGAGCGACGACGTTTTCCACACGTCGCTGTATCTGGACCAGCGCGAACGCTGTCTCGAAGCCGATTCGATTACCGTCGTCGGGTCGGGACAGAGTTCGGCCGAGATTTTCCACGACCTGCTGAAGCGACAGGAGAAGGCCGACTACCGACTCGACTGGTTGACTCGCTCCGACGGATTCTACCCGGTCGACCCGTCGAAACTGACGCGCGAACTGCGGACGCCCGACTACATCGAGTACTTCTACGACCTGCCCAAGGAGACGAGCGACGACCGGGTTGCACAGCAAGACCTGCTGTACAAGGGCATCTCGCCCTCGACGAGTGCGGCCATCTTCGACACCCTCTACCGGCGTTCGATTCACGGCGACCCCGACATCGGCATGCTCTCGAAGACCGAAGTCGAGGACATCGAGGCGAGAGACGACGGGCGGTACCGACTCACCTGCAACCAGTGGGAAGAAAAAGAGCGGTTCCAGCACGACAGCGAAGTCGTGATTCTGGCGACGGGCTACCACCGCCCGACCCCCGAGTTCTTGGACCCCATCGAGTCCAGCATCGAGTTCACCGAAGACGACCAGTTCCAAGTCGACCGCGACTACACCGTCGAAACCGACGGACTCGACGGGACGCTCTTCGTCCAGAACGGCGCACTGCACGCCCACGGCTTCAACATCGCGGACCTCTCGCTGGGCGCGTACCGGAACGCTCTCATCGTCAACCAACTCCTCGGACGCGAGGAGTACTCGGTCAACGGCGGGTCGCGCTTCCAGAGTTTCGGCACCGACCAGTTCCTCGAAGAGTCGCCGAACAGCGAACCGATTTCCGACGACTAGACCGACCGCATCCGGTCGGTTCGATTTCTCCGAGCCGCCGCGCTTCTGCTACAACCGCTGTGTCACTGCCCAGAGGACGCCGACGAGACCGGCCCAGAGGACCGCACCGCCGACACCGACCGCGAGGAGTCCGTCGGTGCCGACCAGTCCGAACCCGGCCCAGACGAGGACACCGGCCCCCGCGAGACCGTTGATGGTCATCCCCTCGACGGGAATCGGTTCGTCCCGGACCGTCTGGACGGCGGCGTACGCGCCCAGAACCAGCGCCGCGAGGTAGAACACGAGTCCGACGAGTCCGCCGGGAGTCGTGAAGACGGTCAGACCGGGGACGAAACCGCTGTCCGCGCTGGCCGAGAGCGTCGTCTGCCGGTCAGTTTCCGTCTCGCTGGCTTGCGTCGTCGCGTTCGCGGTCGTTTCGTTCGTTGCCGTTTCGTTCGTTGCCGTCGCGTTCTGCACGTTCACCGTGACCGTCGCGGGCGCTTCGCTCTCGACCCCCATCTCGTCTTCCACGAGTAGGGAAACCGTCTCCGTGCCGTTCGTCTCGAACGAGGCGGAGACGGCGGGTTCCGCGACGGTCCGTCGCTCGCCGCCGACGACGAACCGATAGGACGCGACGCGTCCGTCGGCGTCGCTCGACTCGACACCGGAGAGGCGGACTCGCTCGCCGACTACCGCGGGTCGCGGCGAGACGGTGAGGTTCGCCGTCGGACGGTGACGCCGCGGTCCGAACGGCGACGACGCCATCGGGACGAAATCGACCCACCCGCGGCGCGTCACGACGAGGTCGCCGGTCCCCTCCGGGTGAATCGACGCGTGTGTCGGGCCGTCGGGTGCGCCCCAGTAGTTTCGCTCGGCGACGACGGTCCGGGTCGTGTTGACGAGCAGGCGGGTCGTCGAGTTCACGTCGACGAGTCCGCTGACGTTCACCACCATCCCTCGGTCGTGGCCGTACACGTCGTTGTCCCGGACGACGACGCCCGAGCGCCGGTCGTCGTCCTTCCCAAGCGTGACCCCGGTCGGGATGTCGTCGGGGAGCGCCTCGACTGCCAGCGCGCTGTCGTCGCCCCGCCGGATGTGGGCACCCTCGTCGGGTCTGAGGACGACCGTGTAGTCGTCGCCGGGTCTCCGTTCGAGACTGAACTCGACCATCCGCTCGTCGATTAGCTCTGCGAGTCGCGGGTCCACGCTCCCGGCCTCGAAGATTGCGCCAGCGTCACCCTCTTCGACCACGATTCCGGTTCCGGGCCGGTAGCCGGGGGAGCCGACCGGCGGACCGTCGCCGTAGGTGTTGTGGACGACGGTGTTGTCGAGGATTCGCGCACCGAGCGACCCCGAGACGCGGACGCCGTAGGCGTTCGCGGCCACGACGTTCTCGGTCACGGAGAGTCGTCCGGCGTGGGTCAGCTGGCTATCGAAGCGCAGGCCGACGCCCGCGTTATCGAGAACGCGGTTCGCCGCCACCGAGACGTTGTGCATCACGGTGTCCGTCCAGATGGCGAGTCCGTCGCCGCGGTTCTCGGCGAGTCGGTTGTCCGCGATGCGACTCTCCTCGACCCGGTGGCCTTCCAGCACCATCCCAGCCTCGCCGTTCGCCGTAATCCGGTTGCCTCGGACCTCGAACCCGGCGAGTCGCGCGTCCTCGGCGACCACCGAGACGCCGCGCCGGGCGTTGTTCGCGAACGTGTTGTTCAGGACCGTCAGCGACACGTCTTGGTCGAAGTACCGGGCGTCGTGTCGGACGCGGAGACCTGTCGTGCTTCGCGCGACGGTGTTGGAGGCGACGGTCACGCCGCCGACGTTGCGGTTGCTCGCTACGAAGGCGATGCCAGCGTCGGCACCCGAGACGTTGTTTTCTCTGATTTCCAAGCTCTCGACCTCCTGCGTGGCGACTCGGAGACCGTCGGCCTCCTCACCGAGCGCGGAGATGTCGTTTCCGTCGAGGACGACCGAACCGACTCGCTCGCCGCGGACCGCGACGGCGGTTCCGCGCACGTCGGCGAACGAGTTCCCGGCGATTCGAAGCCGCCGGGCGGCGTCCGCGGCGACGAACACGCCTCGGTCTCCGATGGCGTCGAAGGTGGTGCCGGTTATCGAGAGTCGTCCGGTGCGACTCGGTTTCGCGTCCTCACTGCCGAATCGCTGGCCCGCCGACGAGTAGATGTCGAACGGAATCCGGGTCCCCGCGGTCTGTTCGACGCCCGCCCGCTCGAAACTGACCGCGACCGGGTACGTGCCGTAGGTTTCCGGGTTGGTCACGCCGCCGTAGATTGCGACCAGCGTGGCTCCCGCCGGAACCGTGACCGAGCGGTTGAACCGGATTCGGAAGGCGTTGCTTCCCGGATGGCCGACGGTTCGGACCGCCGGTTTCAGCGACCGGTCCACTCGCTCGTCGCCGTCGGTGTCGATACCGAGGCGCTTGATGGACCCACGTTTCACTCCGCTTGCGTTTCCGTGCCCGCGGTAGCCGACTCGGAACGAGTCCATCGTCACGTCGGCGACGAACGTCGCCGTGGCTCTGTGCATCGTCTGCTCGCCGAGGTCGTTCGACTGGGCGGCCACGTCCGATTCGCGGACGGTCCCCGTGCCGGGGGTCAGTGCGACCGCTCGCTCGCCGATTTCGGCGAACGCCGAGTCTTCGACCGTAATCTTCGGCGTGTTCGACGTGTCGGCGACGCGAATCCCGTTCCGCTCGACGTTTCGGACCGTCGTCTCGGAGAGTGCGATTTTTCCGGCACCGCTGGCGACGGTGATTCCGTTCGTCGCTCGCTCTATCGTGACGTGCGACAGCGAGAGTCGGGAGTCCGACGCGCCGTCGTACTCGATGGACGCCCAGCGAATCTCCGCGGGTGCCTGCGGCGCGGTGGTGAACGTGACGGGTTCGCTCGCAGTTCCCTCGGCGGTCAGGTTCCCCTCGACAGCAATCGTGATGTCCTCGGCGGACTGGACGACCGCTCCGGGTTCGATGCGGAGCGTGGTCCCCTTCTCGACGGTCACGTCCGCGGCGATTCGGTAGGGACCGCCCGCCGCCGTCCACGTCGTATCTTCGGAGATGTCGTCTTCGACGTACATCAGGTCGCTACTCCCGGCGACAATCGTGACTCCCGCCGAAAGTCCGAGGCTCAACACGACAAGAGTCACGATAATTTCCCGATTCGATACGTTTCTCACACTGGCTTTTCAGAGATACGAGGCATAAATCATGCCCTTCGCGGTACCCGCGGGCGGAACGGGGGACGACTCACTCGGTCTCTACCGTCCACCAGTGTTACTAGACAGTATTATTGGTCAGTATTACTAGATAGTGTTACTGATTAGTGTCACTGTTCAGTCTGACTGATTCGTCTGACGGAGATTTTTATGCGCCGGGTGTGACCCACCAGTCGATGATTTCGTACACCGTCTAGAGCGAAGCGGGCGGGGTCGGCAAGACGACCCACTCGGTCAACCTCGCGGCGGCGCACGCCCGCCGCGGTCAGGACGCTCTCGTCATCGACATGGACCCGCAGGACGGCGGACTCACCCACCACTTCGGCGCGGAGGACTACCGCGTGGACCCGGAGGTAGACAACCTCGTGCGCCACCTCGTGGAGCGACCTCCACGACTTGGTTCGGCGCGTCGAGGACTCCATCGACCACTGTTCGTCCAGTCCGACACCGACGACGAAGAAGAGGGCGCGCGCCGCAATCTCGAAGACCGGTTCGAGGACGGACTCTACAAACTCGACGCGTGTGAGGCCATCTACCTCGCGGGGATGCGCAACCTCGACGCCGCCGAGGCGATTCTCCGCGAATGGGGCTACGACCTCTGACTCCCGGTTCGGACCGCTACCAATGGTCTATAGATTGGTAAAAATTTTCTAAGGCAATGTTTTTATTTCTTTAATATCTATTTTTCGTTCTCCGCGCCCCCGCCGTCTCGGTCCGCGAACAGTCCTTCCAACTCCTCGCGCATCTCCTCGCGCCGTCGCTTCCGTCGTTCGTCGGCCGAGAGGTAGTTTCTCAGCACGACCGAGGCGTCCGAACTTCCCTGCTCGCGCGCGACCGCAGACACCCGCTCTGCCACGCGTTCGACCGCGCGCGTGTACGTGGTGTACCAGAACCGCCGCCCGAACTTCGGCGTCGGCGTCCCGCCGTCCACCGTCACGTCGGCGTCGTCGGCGATATTCTTGAACCGACGGCGCACCGTCTCGGTCGTGAGGTGGCCCGCCGCGGCGGACGACGACGGGAACAGGTAGCCGTTCCACCCCTCGCGGTCGGTCAGCGTATCCAGACGCTCGCGGAGTACGTCGAGACCGGCGAGCATCGTCACGGTCCCCGGCCCGTTCTTTCGCTCGCCTTCGCCGAACTCGATGTAGGGGTCGTCGCTCGGGTCGAGCGAGTCGGGCAGTTGGTCGTCGCGGAGCGCCGCGACTTCGCTCGGGCGCAGGCCCCACCCGCAGACGCCCACGACGAGCAACCGGTCGTCCTGCGCGTCGGCCGCCTCGTAGAGCGCCCGCACTTGGTCGGCGTCGAGACTCGGGTTGTCCCAGTCGGGCGTCTCGTCCCACCCGAACCGCTTTTCGAGTTTTTCGGTGGGGTCGTACTGGGCGGGACCGAACGCGAGTTGGTGGCTGTAGAACTGCCGGACCTCTTGGGCGTACTTCTGCTTGGCGGGGAGGGTGGTCAGCGCGTCATCGCGCCGCCGCAACACGTCGAAGGTGTCGGCCACGCGGTCCATCTCGGCGGACTGCTCGGCGGCGTCCAGAAGCGGCGAAAGCAGGTCGTCGGCGTCGTGGGCCTGCCGGTACGCCCGGAGGTACTGCCGGAGGATGGACCGGCGCGTCGAGACGGTGGCTTCCGCCCGGCCGCGCCGGTCGGCGAGTTCCGCGAGGTAGTCCTCGACTGCCTCGCGGGTCGCGTCGTGGTCCACGAACCCGAACGGCGACGGGTCGTCGTCGCCCTCCGGCGGAATCCCGCGCTCGTCGTAGAAGTCGCCGGGCGAGAGGTCGAACGACCGCTTCAGGTGCTTCACGAACCCCGGATACTCCCGATTCAGCCACCGATAGCTCGGCGTCTCGGCGTCGGGATTGCGACCCTCGACCCGCATCGCCGGGGCAATCTCGTCCCAGTAGTACTGTTCGCAGTCGTCTCGGTCCATCGTCGCGTAGCGTGTCTTCGACATGGTGTTGTAGCGGAGGAGGCGGGCGTCTCGAAACCGTCCCCGCGGGAATCGGCGGGTAGCGGCCGCACGTCGCCGACCCTCGATTTCGTGCGCCCTGTTTTCGACGGGTAGAGCGTTTCATTCGGCTTACTTAGTAGTTGTCGTGTAATGTTTTCTCCGCAGGAAACCCAGAACAGACACGAGTCGACACCAAATCCATTAACAACCATTGTAAATCATATACCAATATATCGAAGGTAGGGACCAGTAGACGCGACTTTGAATGAGCAAAACCGTCTTTCCGGCGATTCTTTCGGCCGAAATCGGCGGGTAAGCAGTAGAAGTTAACAGTCGAAGCGGTGAGCGGCGGGGGAGAACAGCGGAAACGTAGGGGCGAAGGCATAGCTACCGCTACCGACTCGGCGGTCTCGGTCGGAATGCAGTAAGGTCCTCAGCCGACACCGAACTCGCGGCGGATGAACGCGACGACGCGAGAGAACGAAACGACATTCGCGGTTTTTAAACCCGATGAGGCGAAGTCAGGTATTAGACCCCACAACAACTTTTATACAATGGCCTGAGTGGCTGTTGGTATGTCCGACGATAACGACAGCAACACGGGTAAGACGATTGGTGGAGCCGCAATTGGAGCCACAATCGGAAGCGTGGCCGGACCCGCAGGAACCGTCGCAGGCGGTGTCATCGGAGCTATTCTCGCTGCGGGAGATGAAGACTACGACCACAATGTACTCGTAACAGAAACCTTCGACACGGCCACTAACGCCACACCCTCGGATACGTCAGTCTATGTCGATCACGTTGAGCCACCGGGTGCCGCTGGGAATCCGGACGGCGAGTTAGACGGCGTAAGTCACGTACCCGACGTTCTCGTACAGGGGTTCGCCGCACCGAACACCATCATCGAGGTTGAGACGCCTACCGCGATTGCCAACGACCCAGATCACATCCTTGACCAGTTGGACGACTTTCGAGTGCCGAGCTACCAGCGCATTCTCGTAGTCCCTGAGCCAGTCGTTGAGGATGCAACCAGGTTCGTCGAAGAAACAGTTGAAGGGCCGGTGGACGTTGCAACCCCTGATTCGGTAAGCAAGTACCTCTAACTGGGTAGTTCGAGATCAGAGTTCGGTGGATTCGACACCGGAAGTGCCGTCGCGAACGAACCTCCGTCGCTGATTGCGAGACTACATCTGGACGTGGACAGAGACCTACGACAGCTGTGGCCGCAGAGAGTTGGTGAGAAGATTAGGATTCGACGAGTTTCACGATTTCTCGTTGCATCGTACTGCCGATTGGGATGTTTGCGAGGCGGCTGTCGAGGCCGACGGATTGGAGGATGAGGTTTGAGTCGTCGAGGAGGGAGAGTTTGAGGTATGTGCCTTCGCGGTAGCCGTCGCTCGTCCGGTCGATGTCGATGATTTTCAGGGTTTCGTACTCTCGGAGTTGGTCGGTGATTCGTTTCTGGCCGAGTGCGTCAACGTCGATGGCTTGTGCGAACGCACGGTAGACGCGGTACATCTCGGTCGCTTTGAAGTACGAGTGGTCGGTGAACTCGTCCATCGCGGCGAGCGCCGCGATAGCGATTTTCGCTTGTGTTGGACAGCCACGGATGAGGTCGCGGATGCGAGTGACTTCAGCGTCGTCGTTGGCCGACCGGACGTGTTCCTCGCGGACTTCGCTGGCGTCTTCATCACGAGCGATTTCGCCCGAGAGCCGGAATAAGTCGAGCGCTCGGCGTGCGTCTCCGTGTTCTTGTGCGGAGAACGCAGAGCAGAGTGGGATTACGTCGTCGGAGAGGACGCCGTCTTTGAAAGCGTCGCGGCGGCGTTCGAGGATTTCGCCGAGTTGGTTGGCGTCGTAGGCTGGAAAGACGATTTCGTCGGGGGAGAACGAGCTTTCGACGCGGGTATCGAGTCGGTCGCCGTATTTCAGGTCGTTGCTGATGCCGAGGACGGTCATTCCGGCGTCGATGTCGTCTTCTTCGCCCGCGCGCGAAAGTTGCATGAGGAGTTTACTGTCGTCTGCTTCTTCGGGCGGCATGCCGGATTTGAGTTCGTCGCCCGGTGCGAGTCGGTCGATTTCGTCCAAGACGACGATAACGGCGTCGTAGAGTTGGTTGATGATGTCCCAGAGTCGGTCGTAGTACGCGCCAGTGGCGATTCCGGAGGCGGGAACGCTGACGTTGGTTTCGTCCGGCTGGTTGAGGGATTTTGCGAGGTTGATGACGGTCTGGGTTTCGGAGCGTCGTTGTCCACAGTCGACGATTGCGCGGCCGACCCGCACGTCGTTTTCTCGGGCGCGTTGTTCGACTTCGCGGCTGACGTAGCGGGTGACGAGTGTTTTTCCGGAGCCAGATTTGCCGAGGAGAAGTGTTCCTTTGCCGGAGCCGCCGTCGATCGTTGATTTGAGGCGGCGGGCGACGGTTTCGATTTGGCGGTTTCGGCCGACGATTTTGTTTTGGTTGGGGACGTGGTCGATGCGGAGGAGGTTTTCGTCAGCGAAGATAGGGTCTTCTTCGTTGAGAACGGAGAGAGGGTCGTCGCGTTGTTCGGTTCTGGAGTGGGCGACGGCCCCGTGTTCGGCGGCGTATTCGCCGAGTGTTCGTTGGTTGAGACTGTCGGCCATACACCGGATTTCAAATGAAATGGCCTTAGTGGCACTGTCTAGTTTACCTCCTCAACCGGTGTGTGTTCATCGAGTGCTTGGTGGGGTCGCTGGAAGTTATAGTAATGGACGAACGACACAAGCCACTGGCGGACGCTCAGCCGACTGCCCACCCACGACGAATGGAAGCGGTCAATTCTCATTTTGAGGGTGTGAAACCACTTTTCGATGTGGTTTCGGTCAACATATTCAAGGTGACCGCTCAATCCTAATCGAGAGAGGGCAGTCAGATAGCCTGCGCCATCGACCAGAAACACCGCCTGTGAGCAATCGTGTTTCTGGGTGAGACCGTGGAGGAACGCAGCTGCCGGATTGGTGCCTCGTCGTCCAAACAGGACAACATCGAGCAGCACCTTTGTTTCGAGGCCGATTGTAGCGTACACCCAAGACCACTCGCCGTTAATCCGGACAGCGGTCTCATCAACTGCGACCCGCGTCGGCGTCGCCGACGGCGGGTCGCCGACGCTGTCACCCAGCCGATGCACCCAACCCCAAACCGCTCCATGCGTCCGTTCAACGCCTAATAATCCGAGAATCGCTGCTGTTTCTCTAAGCGAACATCCGGCAGCGTGGAGCCGGACGGCGAACGCCTTGACGGGAGTCGCCGTCCGCTCGCGCTGCCAACATTCAAGAGTCGCGGTGTCTAACGTCTCTCTGAGCAGGTCTGAGAGTAGCATGAATCACTAGCTCTTCGACCTGCTCGCTCCTTAACTAGACAGTGCCTATTTTGACCAGAAGAACTCGGTAATAACCAGTACAGAGCACACATCGAATAGAGCGATGTGAGAACCAATCAGCGTCGGCCAGCGTTTAGTAACATATCTGCGGAACACTTTCTGCAACCGACTTCGTAACCCAAGTATGCCCACGACTGTTACAACGCCCGATCCTGATGAGGAGTGTGCGTACTGTAGGTCCCGTATCTTCGACCACGACCCAATCTGCGTCCGCGACTGTACCAACAACTGTGGGTCACCCACGTACTTCTGTAACTACGCGTGTCTCTCAGCGTACGTAGAAGAAAATGAACTTACCACGGGTGATGCCTGCGAATGGTCTCCTGACGAAAGCGACTGTTGCTAACAGTGGATATCGGCAGATTCGTGTCACAGCGGTAACAGCGCGGAAGCCACCCCTTCAGGGGTGGGTAGCTGACTTGCTGTACTTCTGGCCGATAATAATCTCCTTGCGTTTCACAAAATAATACCGTATATCGACACACAGAATACAGAGAGCGACCGGGATAGGGGATTTTCTGACGTAAGGTAAAACAAAATCGTCTACCGGACAGATCTTGGGCCCGCCAGCGTCGGCCACCGGACTTCCGGACTGGACCGTCAGCAGTCCACGTCTTCGGGGGCTATCGGCTCCGTCGCTGGTTCCCCCTCGGGAATACCGAGGAACATCACGTAGGCTCGTGCGCCAGTCTCGCTATCCGCCGTGTGGACGGCGCCGGGATCGATCCACGCATCGCCCGCCGCGTAGGTCCGGCTGACGCAGTCATCTGCTCGCGTGTACTCGATTTCGCCCTCGACCATGTGGACGATGGACATCCCGGGGTGTTGGTGCCAGCCGGACTTCGCGCCCTCAGTCCAGGTCGCCTCGGCAACGATGACATTAGATGCGTCCTCCATGTCGATGACGATGGTCCCATCGTCATCGGTCGGGGTCTCTGTTCGCGTCTCCTCCTGTGCAGTTTCGGCGTCGGCGAAGGTGAGTTCGAACCTTGCGGCCACATCGTCAACGAAGGGTGCAGGTTCTCCGAGTATCCTGACTTCGAAGCCATCGTGCTCGTCTTCGGTTGAGGTCTCTGTGGTCGTCTCTTCCTGTGCGGTGGCATTGCTGGCAGTTAGCCCAGTGATACCCAGCAGGCTTGCTCCCGCGCTTGCTCGGAGAATGTCACGCCGTCGCGGTGATTTCTTGTTTTCAGACATCCCGTTGAACGACTCTCCGCCGTGTCTTATACCGAGTATATAGTTCATCTGAACCACACTACGTGGTCTTGGGGACATCGCCAATACAGGTACGTAACTACCGTTACAGCTGAGACATGGTGGCTTTCTCTCCATCCCGTTCAGAAGACTGTGAGCACACGACCCACCGCAACATCTGCTCGAAACCCCCTGTCTGGATGGCATAGACATCTTTCAGACCATAACGTGACCACCAACTGTCGAGAAGAATTGTAACAGCACGGTCTACCCCTTTTTGTTCGTTTTCCTACTACTGATCGTCTCGCTCGTGAAGGATTTTTCCGCTTCTTGGCGAAGTGCTGGCTCTAAGGATTCTTCCCCGGCAAGTCTCCGGAGCATCGTATCGCACTGTGAAGCCGCCAACGCTTGGAGTGCTCGCTGGCGGAGTCTGTCGCTCAAACTCTCCCTCTGGACGAGAGCGTCGAGTTCGATACACTCTTCCGGCGTACGAGGGTCATAGTCCAGAACACGGGTTTCGGAGTGATAGGCCTACAGACCGTATCGTCACGTCCCTTCTTTGTGACTGCTTCCGTCTATGTTACGGGTCTAACGCTGGGCCACACACTCTTTCCCCCGAGGAATCATACTATCTGGTTACGGGGGGAGACATGGACGACCACAGCGGCGAATCCAGCAATGGAAACCGGTCTGACCGGCATTCGGATGTTGACGACCGAGAGGAACCGCGAGTAGAACAATCAATACTCGGGGATGAAGCTGAAGACGCCGACGAGGCTGAACGAGAGGTCGACGAGCAATACGATTCTAGTGGGACGCACGGCGACCACGGAGAGCAGGCAAATAGCCATGACGGCCACGACGAGGGCGGCATGCACGAGGGACACGAACAGATGTTCCGGCGGCGCTTCTTCGTCTCGACGCTCCTCTCGATTCCAGTCCTGCTCTACAGCGAGACGCTTCAAGAGTGGCTCGGGTTCTCGGTCCCGGCGTTCCCCGGCAGTGAGTGGATTAATCCCGTTTTTGCGATAATCGTCTTCGCGTACGGTGGCGTGCCGTTCCTTCGGATGGCGGTTCCAGAACTCGAGGACCGCACGCCGGGCATGATGACACTCATTTCGATGGCCATCACCGTCGCGTTCGTCTACAGCCTCGCGAGCGTCGTCTTCCCGACCGCGTCGACGTTCTTCTGGGAGCTCGTGACGCTGATCGACATCATGCTGCTGGGCCACTGGATCGAGATGCGCTCGGTCCGCAGGGCCTCTAGCGCCCTCGACGAACTGGCCAAGCTCCTCCCTGACACCGCCGAGCGCATCACCGACGACGGCGGGACTGAGGAGGTTCCGGTGAATGAACTTGGGGAAGGCGACCTTGTACTCGTCCGTCCGGGGACTAGCGTACCTGCTGACGGCGTCGTTAAGGAGGGCGACTCGGACGTGAACGAGTCGATGATTACTGGCGAGTCGAAGCCGGTGTCGAAAGACCCTGGCGACGAGGTCATCGGTGGGACTATCAACGGTGATGGGAGCCTCCGGGTACGAATTGCTGCGACGGGCGACGAGACGACGCTCGCGGGTATCATGCGTCTCGTCGAGGAGGCCCAAGAGAGCGAGTCTCGGACACAACAACTTGCCGACCGCGCGGCGGGATGGCTGTTCTACATCGCATTGGCGGCGGCTATCGTGACCGGCATCGCGTGGACGATCGCCGTCTCGTTCAACGCGACGGTCATCGAGCGAGTCGTGACGGTACTCGTAATCGCCTGTCCGCACGCACTCGGACTTGCTATTCCGCTCGTCGTCGCCATCAACACGTCGCTGGCCGCACAGAACGGCATGCTGATTCGGGATCGGATTGCAATGGAACAGGCTCGGGAACTGGATACGATTATCTTCGACAAGACAGGGACGCTCACGAAGGGCGAACAGGGTATCGTCGACGTGGAGACTGTCGAAGACATCGACGAGGACGAGGCGCTGGCGCTCGCCGCCGCCGTTGAGGGTGATTCGGAACACATGATTGCGCAGGCAGTACGCGAAGCCGCGAACGAGCGGAACCTAGATGCACCCACCGCTACTGGTTTCGAGGCGCTCAAGGGCCGCGGAGTTCGTTCGACCGTCGACGGTGCCACGATTCACGTCGGGGGTCCAAACCTCCTGTCACATCTCGACACAGACGTTCCCTCAGAGCTGACGGCGTTCGCGGAACGGGCCGGAGAGAACGCCCAAACGGTCGTCTATCTCTTACGCGATGAGACGCCCGTTGCCGCATTCGCGCTTGCAGATGTCGTTCGTGAGGAGAGTTACCAGGTCGTTGACGCGCTCCACGAACTCGGCATCGAGGTGGCGATGTTAACTGGCGATTCCAAGGATGTCGCCCATGCCGTCGCCGACGACCTTGGTATCGACACGGTGTTTGCCGAGGTGTTGCCTGAGGACAAGGACAAGAAAGTAACCGAACTCCAAGAACAGGGCAAACTCGTGGCGATGGTGGGGGACGGAGTCAATGACGCGCCAGCACTCACGCGGGCTGACATCGGTATCGCCATCGGGTCTGGGACGGACGTCGCCGTCCAGTCGGCGGACATTATCCTCGTCCAGAATAACCCGCTGGATGTCGTTCGTCTTGTGAAGCTGAGCAAGGCGAGTTACCGAAAGATGAAGGAGAATCTCGCGTGGGCTGCAGGCTACAACGTGTTCGCACTCCCGCTTGCGGCAGGGGTTCTCGCTCCCATCGGTATCCTGCTCTCGCCCGCGGTCGGCGCACTCTTGATGTCGCTGTCGACAGTAATCGTCGCAACTAACGCCCAGTTCCTCCGCCGGGTTGACCTCAGCCTCCCCAGTCTACCGGGCGTGCCAGCACAGCAGGAGGCCCAACCAGCAGACTGACGAGAACAAACACGTCCCGTCCTTTTACTCGACATATTGGATGACGCGTGCCATCCCTGCTTCGAGGTGGTAGAGGTCGTGACAGTGGAACAGCCACTCGCCGGGGTTGTCGGCGAGGAAGTCGAAGGTGACCTCGCCCATGTGGCCGGGGACGACGACGGTGTCCTTGACGGCGTTCCCGACTTGGAAGAAGTGACCGTGGAGGTGCATCGGGTGAATCACCGGACTATGGTTCACCATCCTCACCCGGACGTGATTACCCTCGCTGACGCGGAGCGGGTCCGCACTGGGGTACGCCTGACCATCGATTAGCCACTCGTAGGAACCGCCGCGACCCGCCGACAGCGTCAGGTCGAACTGGCGGTCCGGCCGGCCATCGATGCCGTCCAGCGGTGAGAGCGCACGGAGGTCCCCGTACTGAAGTCGGCGTCCCGCCGAGGACGGCGCAGACGGAGGCCCATTACTCCCTTCATACTGAAGGAGGGCGCGTGCCGGTGGCTCTCTACCGTTGACGGCGTCGGCACGTATCTCCCACGTCCCGGGGTTGTCGGCTTCGATGATTGCGTCGTACCGCTCGCCAGCCCCGAAGACAAACGAGTCTACCGTCACCGGTTCGACCGGCCGGCCGTCGGCGTGACTAATCGCCATTTCGTGACCGGCAGATCGAACTCGGAACGCCGTCGCACTCCCTGCGTTCACGAATCGAAGCCGTACCCGCTCGCCCTCCCGGACGGTGAACGTCTGCGGGTCGGTCGGCAAGCGTCCGTTGATGAGGAGCCCGGCGTACGGCGGTCGTCTGTCACCCATCTGTCCCATGCCGCCGGGACCGCCACCACCTCTGCCACCGCGACCGCCTCGGCCGCCCCGTCCGCCGCCCATCGGACCCTGCCCGGAGTCGATTTCCGAGAGCGGTCGTGGCTCTTGGTCCAAGTAGTCGTCAACGACGACCGTGTACTCCCGGTCGACGTAGACGTTCGTCATTCCGACGATACCCACAGTCAGGTCGTCAACTTCTCGGAGTACATATGAGTCGCAGAGACACTCGTTCGTCTCCCAGTCGTAGAGATTGTTGGCCACTATTGGCGCGTTCAGTTCCGCCCTCAAATCGCTGAAGTTCCCGTCCTCGACGGCCTCGTTCGAGTAGTCCCAGTTGCCCGGCCGTCCGTGTAGGTAGTGACCGCCGTCCCGTGGAAGGTGTCGCCGCTCATCAGCGTCAGCACGTCGTCGGAGGCGTCACGAAGCTGGTCGAGTTTCGCTGTCAAGACTGGAACCCCACCCCCGTGTTCGATGCGTTTTTCGTCGCCATCGAAGTCGAGGTCGAGCGAGTTGCGCGGATTGTTGTAGTAGACCTGATGTCCTGAGACGAGTTGGCCGTGGAGGTCGCTGACGTGTGCGAAGACGAAGCCCGATTGCTGCTCTTGGTCGGGGGAGGTAGAGCCGTCTCCATTTCCCGAGAAAGTCAGCGTCGACGTTCCTAGTCACGTGGGTGGATGGATTCGGTTTTTAATGAACTCGTAGCTGTTTGTCGGTGGGTTAACTGACGGACAGCAGGGAACGTCATGGATGATTTATCAACGACATCCCTTACACCAGTTGTGCCCGTTCAACCCAAGAACACCGAGAAGCCTTCGGAGGGTGTAGTCAAGTTATAGCCCTGCTTCGACAGTTACGGTGATTCTGTGCGACCTTGGGTGTAGGTCCTATTCCGATTTTGGCGATAACACACAAAAGAGTCGCCCTCCAGCAGTTCGACAGGACTCAGATGCGCGCCGCTATCGGCGTCGTACTGGTACTCGCAGTTGTCGTCGTTGGTGCGACACGACAGAGTGACGTCGTTACCGACTGGATTGAAGAGAAGGGCTACAGCCCGGGGAAGATCGTTGGGGCGACCGCGGGTCTGTTCGCGGGTACCTTCGGTGGGGCAGTCGCAGTGCCGGGACCGCCGATGATCGTCTACGGCGTGTTCATGGCCGCGGGCGGCTTTTGGAGCGACGAGAAGATGAAGGCGGTGTTCACTGCCTTCTTCGGGTCTCTCATGCTCTATCGGTTGGGAAGTCTGACGTACACCGGCGCGGTCGAGACGCCACTACTAATCGAGGCGGCGGTCGCGATTCCGATGGTATTCCTCGGCGCTTGGGTCGGCGTCTGGATCTTCGATCACGTCTCCGAACGTCTATTCGGTTGGCTCGTACTTGCGCTCCTCACAGTAAACGCATTTATCCTGCTCTCCACCACGATTCCGGAGCTATAGCATTTGACAGCCCCATATCTATTCATCACTCTCTTCGAGAGGGTATCTGACGACTAGTCATCTACCTACGGCTAAAGTCGTGGGCTTCCGCCTTGCTGTTCTCGTGAAATCAACACCTAATGAGAGAATACCAAGTCTGCACTACGCTCCGACATAGCCTAGAGCCTGAAACAGACCAGCATGTACTTCGGAATTCGTTGGTTAACTACACATTAACTTACGACTTCCTCTTGGTTGGTTTAATATTGGCAGTGGTTTTTCTGCGCCGGCGATGGGTGCCGGCGCACCAAGCAGTAGCGCGGCGTGTAGTCGCGTGCGTCGGCAGACCGAAGTGAGAACCAATGCATATGATGATTTACTCGCTGGTAGAGGCATCGACACGAGACGAAGCACTCGCGACTGGAAAGACGGTGTTCGACCAACTCGTCGGAGCCAGCCCACACGCAACTGCAGTATTCGACTACTACGTAACGTTTGACGAGTCGGGCACGTCAGTCGCTGGGAAGGCCCGGTGGGACGACCTGCCAGTAGTAACGCCCGTCAAGTCCGACAATGGACAAGAACTGCTGGAGCGTGGGTGGGAGGCGACGAAGAGCGAGTTCGAGCGAAAATTCATCGACCGATTAGCAAGCGGAGACGCATAGATGGTCAACGAACACGTCTTCGTTGACAAACTCCGCCACATCAACCAGTACATCGAGGACCTCGAACAGATGCGAGGTCTCTCAAAGGCGGAGTATGTGGACGATATGGTGACCCAGCGAGCGGTTGAGCGGACGTTGATGAACCTCATTCAGGCATGTATCGACCTCGCTTAGCACGTTCGGTCGACAGAAAATCTCTCCCCGAGCGGAACCGCCAAACAGGAGATACAGGCGCTTGGGGAAGCAGACATCATCTCGAACGAGACGCAGGCGAAACTCGAAGAAGCAGTCGGGTTTCGAAATATTCTCGCGCACAGATACGGCGACGTTGTGTACGACGTACTCCACGATGACTTGCAGTGGTTCAATCGGTTCCAACAGCTCGATTGAACAACGACCCACCAAGATACAGATAATAAACCGGTCTCGTCCACAAAGAGAGTCGCTCCATGCGTTTCACAACGAGATAGATACGTCGCTTCAATGGACGAGTTAGAGCCGGTCGGTTAGTTTTTCTGCCCCTGAAGGGTGCGGGGCACTCGACTTCTCAGTGCCTCACGACGATGATGACACCACTTGCAAGACTTGAGACGACGAGTAGAGTCCGGAAACGCGCCCAGTACGAAGCCCTCGAATTCTCCGACCCCGTGGATTGGCGTGGCCGTCGCATCCATATTCTCGGTGGGAGCCCGCCCAAGTAACTCAGCGTGATCGACCCCAACTCGTTAGATTCGTTGTTCGCAGTCACTGTCACCGCAAACGGCGACGTGAGTCTCGAAAAATAGCGAGTATTCTTCGTCGGCCGGTAGGTATATCCCGTATCGGATTTGTTGAAATACTCGGCTGAACACGGATATACCCGGCAGTTTGACGGAATGAAGGTTCTCCCGAAGTCGCGGTTGCCCCGGTTTGTCGAGCAATCGATGCACCTGACCCGTCGAGATTTAGTTCGGTGCTCTTCGAAGTCCTCGAAACGACGGTAGCCTGATCTCGACCACAGGACTATCCGACTGGAGAGCCTATATTATAGGATGGCAGATGATAGAAACGGTCGAGACAAGCAAGCGCGAGACGCTGAGAGACGCCAGCAAGAGCGTGACCTTGCCACGGAACTGGAGCGAGGAGACGAAAAAGAGCCACCGGTCGAGGCGGCGGAACTCGGCGATTTCGAGGCGGAACTCGAAGCAATGAACTTCCCGGCGACGGGGACCGAGATCGTCGCGGCGCTCGGCGACCGCGCAATAGAATCGGTCGAGGGGAGCTACACGGTCGAGGATCTCGTCCCGGAGACGGACGAGGAGACGTTCGACACCCCGGCCGCCGTGCGAGTGCAGGTACAGCGGCCGACAGTTGCCGCGGCGATGAAACGAGTCGTCGAATCCAGTGAGACGCTTCGAAATACGGAGTTCAGTTGGACACAGCGCAAAGCGTACGAGATGACGTTTCAGGAACTCGCAGCGATCGACGCCGATGACGACGACGAAGGGATCACAGCCATCAGCGACTGGATCGTCGACCACATCGGCGAGAAAGAAAAACTCCCGACGTCCCGGGCTGTGCGCCGACAAGCGGCGAAGTTCTGTCGGGCGAACGGCTATCAGGTTCGGGTCGACGAGTGGCTCGGCATCTAGAGCGACGGTCACGGACGCCCGTGGAAGCGACTGCTGGCACGCGCCAAGCGTGACCGATGTGTACACCTATCGAACGGCTGTTTCAGTAGGAACAGTGCCGAATCAACAGAATTTCGACAGAACCGTAAACTGCTACCTCCCACGAGCGGACAGTAGAGAGCGAGTAGGAGAGGGGGTAGTACCGACGCTTTCGGCATCGCGGTCACCCGCGATTCGTGGCAACGCTGACCACAGAATATCAGTACGGTAGCCACCCTCTACAAGTGTCTAGGCGTCCATAACTGGTTATGGTTGATCTGATTTCTCTCGGCGGACTGCTTCTCGCGTTCTTCCTCGTCGTCATGAACGGGGTCTTCGTAGCTGCGGAGTTCGCGTTCGTCAAAGTCCGTCCCACGCAGGTAAACGCACTCGTCGAACGCGGCAAACCGGGGGCAGCACTCGTCCAGGAGGTCATCCAAAATCTGGACGACTATCTGGCTGTCAGTCAACTCGGCATCACGCTCTCCTCGCTGGGTCTCGGCTGGATCGGTGAACCGGCCGTCGCAGCACTCATCGACCCCGTCCTCGGCCAGTTGCTCCCCTCGGGAACGGTCCACCTCGTCGCGTTCGTCCTGGGATTCGGGTTCATCACGTTCCTCCACGTGGTGTTCGGCGAACTCGCCCCGAAGACGTTCGCCATCCAGAAGGCCACGCGTGTCGCGCTCCTCGTCGCCCCACTCATGAAGTTCTTCTACTACGTGTTCGTGCCCGGCATCATCGTCTTCAACGGAACGGCCAACTACTTCACCCGCCTCGCTGGTGTCTCCCCGGCGTCCGAGAGCGAGGAAACCCACACCGAATCTGAGATCAAGATGATCCTCACCCGCTCGGAGGAGACGGGACACATCGACCTCAACGAAGTCGAGATGATCGAGAGCGTCTTCGAACTCGGGGATACGGTCGCCCGCGAGGTCATGGTTCCACAACCAGACGTGGAAACCGTGACTGCCTCGATGCCCCTGTCGGAACTCCGGTCGGTTGCCGCAACCGGGACCTACACGCGCTACCTCGTGCTCGACGAGCAAGAGGGGCAACCAGTTGGCTTCGTCCACGTCAAAGACATCCTCCGAGCGAGCGAAACCGAGGCGGATCGTGACTCGATCACCGCTCGCGAACTCGCACGAGAGATCCTCGCAGTCCCGGAGACGCGACGGATCGACGAGATCCTCGCCGACTTTCAGACGCGTGAGGAAGGACAGATGGCCGTCGTAATCGACGAATGGGGTGTCTTCGAGGGTATAGTAACCATGGAGGATATTCTTGAGGAAATCGTCGGTGACATTCAGGACGAATTCGACACACGAGCCCAAGAACCATCCATCATGAAGCAAGCCGACGGGACGTACGTCGTCGATGGAGGAGTCCCCATTCAGGACGTGAATGACCGGCTCGACACTCGGTTCGAGAGCGACAACGTCGAGACAATCGGTGGATTGGTCTTCAGTCGTCTCGGCAGAGTTCCTGAAATGGGCGATCAGATCGACGCGAACGGGTACGTTCTTCAGGTCGAGGTCGTCGATGATACTCGAATCGAACGACTCGTGATTCGAGAGGCACAGGAAATACAGGAGACGGACGACGAGTGAACTGCCTCGGGACTCCACCCCAAGGCAGTGCATGAAGTGTCGCTCTAATCAACTCGCTCGTGTACATACCAGTCCTTATCCCGCGTCAGCGTCTCTGTTTAGTGTGGTCCTCTCTAACGCTTCGTTGGCAGTTCAGGGTCTCGGCTTCCCGTCAGTAACGGCCGAGATGTTCGTCGTCTTCGCCCTCATTCTTCTCGCGCTCGTTCTCTTTGCGACCGAACGGTTCCCGATCGACGTCACCGCCATCTTGGTGATGGTGCTGTTGATGATACTTGAACCGTGGACACAGATCTCTCCGCGGGAGGGAATCTCGGGATTTGCGAATCCGGCCACGATCACCGTCTTGGCGATGCTCATCCTGAGTACCGGAATCAACCGGACCGGCATCGTCCAGCTGCTCGGTCGGAAGATGGCCGCGTTCGCGGGGGCCAACCGACACAAGCAACTCGCGGCGACGATTGGCATCACCGGCCCCATCTCGGGCCTCGTCAACAACACGCCGGTCGTCGCGATTCTGGTCCCGGTGATTAACGACCTCGCACACAACGGGAAGACCTCACCGTCGAAATTACTGATGCCGCTGTCGTTCGCCTCAATGCTCGGCGGCACGTTGACACTCATCGGGACGTCGACGAACATCCTCGCGAGCGATCTCGCAGCCCAACTCGGAGCGGAGTCTCCCGAACTTGGTCTGCACGCATTCGGGATGTTCGAGTTCACCAAACTCGGTCTCATCGTGTTCGCGGTCGGCTCCCTCTATCTGATGACGGTTGGCGTTCGACTGCTCCCCGAACGGATTCCCGCCGACGAGGACCTCGTCGAAGAGTACGCCCTCCAAGAGTACCTCGCAGACGTCGTCGTGCCAGCGAACTCGTCGTTGATCGGGCAGACGGTCGAGGAGGCACTGGGAGACAACGAACTCGACATCGACGTGTTACAGCTGATCCGATACGGTGAGCGTTTTTCAGAACCGCTCGCTCGGAAGGAGATCCGCGAGAGCGACACGCTCCGGCTCAGGACGAACCGGGAGACACTCGAACGAATCATGGACACGGAAGGCCTCACATTGTCTGGCGGTCCACGGACCGAAGACGACCTGCACCCCGGTGAGGAAGAACCAGTCCTCGTCGAGGTCGTTATCCCGTCGGGGTCGTTCCTCGTCGGCGAAACCCTCGCCAGTTCGACCTTCAGACAGCGCTACGATGCGAACGTCCTCGCCTTTCGAACCCGTGGTGACGTCGTCCGAGACCGATTCGAGGACATCCGTATCCGGGTCGGTGACACGCTCCTCGTGCAGGCACCGCCCGATAGCCTCACTCGACTCGTCGAGAACGAGGATTTCATCGTCGCCCACGAGTTCGACGAGATAACCTACCGGAGCGAGAAAATCCCGTTCGCCGTCGGCATCATCGCTGGTGTGGTCGCATTGCCAGCACTAAACATTCTCCCAATTGTCGTCTCTGCGTTAGCAGGGGTGGTGGCGATGGTCTTCACTGGCGTCCTGAAACCGACCGAACTCTACTCGTCGGTCGAGTGGAACGTGATCTTCCTGCTCGCAGGCGTCATCCCGCTCGGCATCGCCCTGCAGCAAACCGGGGCTGCGGCGCTGCTCGGCGATGCCGTGGCTTCGACAGCGGTATTCCTGCCGCCAATCGGGGTCCTCTGGGTGTTCTACCTCGCGACCGGGTTGTTGACGAGCGTCATCAGTAACAATGCGAGCGTCGTGTTGATGATTCCGGTGGCTGCCAGCGCGGCCCAGTCGATCGGTGCGAACGCGTTCGCGTTCGTGCTTGCCGTGACGTTCGCCGCCTCGACGGCGTTCATGACGCCGGTCGGCTACCAGACGAACCTCTTCGTCTACGGACCCGGCGGGTACACGTTCTCGGACTTCATTCGCGTCGGTGCGCCGTTACAGTTGCTCCTGTCGGTGGTCACCGTCCTCGGCATCGCGTTCTTCTGGGGTGTCCGTGTGTGACACGGGTGTTCTGACTCAATCCCGAAGTACAGCGCGTGAATCGCCTCGGGGCTTGACCCCGATGGCGATGCCACCGGTCAGCCCAATGGTACGCTCGAGTTCGGTCCCCGCCTCAGTGGCGTCTTTCACAGGTATCGACAGTTTTGCTCACGATAGTGAACTCGATGCTCTCCGATCAGACACGTACGACTCATACGCAGAAGAAAACCGTGAAGACGATGTCCGTGGCCCCGTTGAACTCCTCAGAAGGAGATACAAACCACTTGCTGAATATAGAGGGAGTATTCAGCATAGCATCATCGAACGATCAGCGACAGCGTGTTGCAACGGAGTCACAGACCCCGGTTCCAGAGTGTTATCTTCATCGTGTGTCTACTCGTCCGTTATGAAATGCGGGTCGTTCATCTGCACCGTATAGACACGCTCTCTCGGAATGTACGTGTACTCGTCGTCGCCGTGGTGAATCTGCCAGTGGTCTTCCCGATAGTTCAGTTGCTCGTCGTCGACATCCTCCGAGACAGTGTCATCAACGCCTCGGTAGACAATTGTTGCCATGACCTATTGTAGTTCGGTCAGGTGCATAACGTGGAGGGCCACCTTCACTAGAGAGCGTCGCGAGTTGAAGCGTTCCCTCCGCCGACTGAGAAGCCATCGCTCCCGTCATACTCTGTTCAAGAGCGCGTGTCACGAGTCTACTATCACAGATCCTGCGGATAGCGATCGAACGGTCAGCTGTGTACCTAACGTAGGCTCGTCGTCATCGTACTTGTCGCTCTGGTCCACCGTAGGAACGTTGATTGACCTGACCGTCCTTCTAGAACTATGGCCGAGTTCCCAGACGAACGCCAACTCGTACTACGGGCGCGCTCCCAGTTGGACCAGTGGACGAGAAGTGCCCGGATGGAGGCGTACACTGAACTGTTCGAAGGCGACCAACCAATCCTCACCGAAGCGGAGCTCCGTCTGCTCGACGCGCTCGACTCCGAACTGGAGCGAGAGGGCGGCGATGGTGTCTGGGGAACCGATCAGTACGGAATCCACACGGCCGGGACATCGAGTTCGGATACCTCACTCGGCGTCGTTTGTGTGTACCACCCACAGATCACCAAAGACTCCGTCCTTCGTGGAGGAGACGGGCTCGACGACGAAACCGAAGAGCGGCTCAACGCTGCACTCTGGAAATATAGCGAGCGCGTCGCCACACTCATCGAAGCAAAACTCGACGAGTTCGTCCGTGAGACCCAAGGGTAAGCCCCGGTCAGATCCACTTTCGGATGATCGCCCGGACTCGCTTTGACGGCATTGTTGAAACCCTCGCTGAGAAACACAACGAGTGAGTAGCGGAGGTTGATAGACTCACTCCCGAAGTCACGCCTCCCTCGATCAAGTGCGTCGTGCATACTATCGAGCGGGCGCTCGTCGTCGTTGAGCCCACTAGTGAACCGATGTGATGCCGACAATTACGGGATGGTGAAGAGGGTGGTAGCTTTACTGGAACTACTCTACACCAACTCGAATGCCATGCTGGATACTCACAAACCCTTTTCCCTCTCGGGAACCAAGACACTGTACGGAACCCAGCACACACTGTGCGTTTAGCCCCAACGGTGGGGGCTGCTTGAAACGGGATTACCCGTTCGCAGTCATCCATTTCTCTTCGCGCATCGGCTGCGCGAAACGCATCACTAAGTGACGCGTTTCGCAACAAGAGCTATCAGCAAATGTCAGCAAAAAAAAAAGCGAGGAGAATTGGAGTTCACTGAGTGAACTGTTCGAGATCCTCAGCCACGAGTACCGCCGCCGCATTCTCATGGCCGTTGCCCAACACAATCCGCAGGACGAGGACGACATCACTTCGGAGTCGATTGCGGATGGGCACGAGGAGGATAGTGACGCACTTGACCTGCTACACCAGCAACTCTACCATACCCACCTCCCAAAACTGGCCGACACAGGATTCATCAATTGGGATCGGGATACCGGTACTATCACCCGCGGCTCTCGGTTCGAGGAGATCAGGCCGCTTCTTAGATTGATGCACGACCATCAGGACGAGTTGCCGGACGACTGGCCGTAATCCTCTACAGCTGGTTTAGTGAGCGTCGTCTTCAAGAGGAAGGGAGTAGTATCTCGGCAAAACGGGCTGAGCTGTCATCACCAGAGGGTTTCAACAAAGCCACAGAATTCTTTGGTCTTTCCGGGTGAGAAAGTGAGATATCCACTGAGAGCCTACTTCTAGCGTTATGACACGGCCAGTTGGAACGCAACGAGAGTTAGAAGCGCGGCGACGGCTTGCCGTCGCCTTGCTTCGGTTAGGTCACAGCGTCTCCGAGGTTGCACAAGTCGTGATGTCTGGCCAAGCTCGGTTTATCGCTGGAAGGACGCCTACGAAGCCAGTGGCGACGCTGGTCTTACCTCAAAACCAGTCAAAGGCGGTCCCTCGACCAAGTTATCACGCTCGGACGAGTACGCGCTGAGCATCCGCATCGATTTTGACCAGTTGTTCAAACGCCTTAGACTCAAGCTTAACCGCCAATCGAAGTCCTGCCGGTCCAGTCTCGGCGACAAACCGTTCGGCCGCCGCTTCACTTACATCCGTGTCGTCAACCTTCTTGTAGAACGGACCAAGCCCGACATCTGCGTCTCCAACTGCACTAGCGTAGTCCCGGAGTTCCTCGTCACTCAACGGCGTGCAACCACCACCTGCCCGGCCAAATGACCCGATACCACCGCTACTACACGTCTTCCGGAACATCCGCTGAATGGCCACGTCGTCCATCTCACGGAGGTCTTCAGCCCCATCCTCACCGTGGCGCGCGAGATACCGCACGACTCGGTCGCGCTCAATGTCTGACAGGTCGCTCGTGTCCACCTCGCCTTCGCGTTGCAACCGCCAGAGTCGATAGGTCGCGCCCGCCGATTTCGCCCGCCGGAGTAGCGGCCCCGACGCTCGGTCGGTCGCTCGCGCCAACCCGGTCGCCGCACGCGCTTTCCCGCGGTCGTAGGGTGCTTTCACTCGCATCGCGGCCTTGCCTGCGCGCGTGGATTTGGCGAAGTTCGAGACCTTCTGGGCGTACGTTGAACTCTTGACGACTTTCGTGGCTTGTGCGCCTGCAATCGCTTTCGTGATGAACGCGACGGTGTAGCCCGCGTACCAGCTATTACGGTACTCGTCGTAGAGCGCCGACCCCTCTGCGTAGGGGTTGTTCGTCTTCTGTTTGTCTTGGAGGCTCGACACCATCGCGTCGAGGAACATCCCGAGCAGGCCCGACTCGTCGAGTAGGTCGATGAGGCCGGTCAGTCCTTTGACGAATCCGAGCGGGTCGTTGACCAACCCGAGGAGCGACTTGATGGTGCCGCCCATCCCCGCCGAAAAGCCAGAGAGCGCCCCCAGTTTCTCGGCGGCCCCCGTCGCGTACATCGTGTCCGCGTCGAGTTTTCCGGCGAGACGCCCCACAGCGTTGGCTTTCCGGATGCCGACCGTTTTCTTCCGGTTGCCGTGGCTGTCGGTCGCGGTGACTTCGACGGTCGCGCCCGCGAGTTCGTCGCTGACCGCGCTCACGCCCGACACCGAGAACGACCCGTCGTGACGACTGAACACCGCGTTCGGCGACGATTGGTAGCGCGTCTTGCCGTTCTTCTCGACGGCGGTGTGTTCGACGCCGCTGGGGTCGAACAGGAGGTATTCGAGGATGTACTCGATTTCCATCTCGCTGTAGTTGGCGAGATAGCCGTATCTGGCCAGACGGATGTCCGGCGGCCGATAGTCGTGGAGGGTGGGGTCTTCGCCGACGGCGCGTTCGCGGCCGTCGAGCAGGCCGTCGCCGTCGCTGTCGGGATTGGTCGGGTCGGTCTTGTGAAGCCACTCTTCGCGGTCCGACAACCCGTCGTTGTCCGAGTCGTACGCGAAGGGGTTGCTGTT
This sequence comes from Halorussus caseinilyticus, assembly GCF_029338395.1. Taxonomy (NCBI): domain Archaea; kingdom Methanobacteriati; phylum Methanobacteriota; class Halobacteria; order Halobacteriales; family Haladaptataceae; genus Halorussus; species Halorussus caseinilyticus. The sequence continues at coordinate 39,116 of NZ_CP119812.1, read as the reverse complement.
GGTCCACTCGGTGGTGAGGTGTTCGGCTTTGTCCGAGGGCGACTCGCCGTTGAGATACTTCCGGGAGGCGTCCGGACTCTGGGTGACTGCGGTGTCGAACCCACGTAGCTCTTGGGCGTCCGAGAGGCCGTCGTGGTCGGTGTCGCGCTCGGTCGGGTTGCTCACGAGGACGTGGTACTCGCGGCCGTGAACCTGCTGGCGCTCGCCCACCTCGTAGCTGTCGCTCAACCCGTCGCCGTCGGTGTCCGCCAGCCGCGGGTCGGTGTCCAGACACTGCCCGCGGCCGTCCCGCAGGCCACACGTCCCGCGTTCGACCGCGTCGTACAACGTGTCGCCGTCGGTGTCGTAGCCGAGTTTCAGCGCGTCAATCTCGAACGTGGCGCGGCCGACCGTCTCGATTTTGATGGTGACTTGCTCGCCCGCGTACTCCGAGAGGTCGTGTTCGACCGCCTCGAAATCCCCGTGAGCGTCACCCCCGCCGCCGGGGAGGACGGCCTCCGCGCCGAGTTGGGATTCGCGGACGCTCTCGGTACTCGCGTACGTGTTGTCTTCGCCGTAGACCCGAGTGCGTTCGCCGTCCGGCCCGATGACCACGAGTTCGGCTACCGACCGATGGCTGATGGCGTTGGCTTTCGCCACCACGCCCAACGTGACGGTTTCGGCGTCGCGTAAGGTGACGGTACGTTCTAAACTCGACTCGCGCGGGCAACCGTTGGGTTTCCAGCCGGGGAACTGGGGGCAGTCGTCGTAGTAGTTGCGGGTGTTGTCGCCGTCGTCGTCGGTCGGACAGCCGTTCGAGAGCGTCCCCGGTTCGTCCGGACAGTCGTCGAAAAAGTCGTTGTAGTCGTCGCCGTCGGTGTTTTTCGCACACCCGTTCTCGCGGACTCCCGGCGTGTTCGGACACTCGTCGTGGAAGTCCGACACCTCGTCGGCGTCGCTGTGGGTCGGGCACCCGTCGCCGTACCCCTCCTTGTTGTCGCACTCGTCGTTGTAATCTTTGATACCGTCGTTGTCGCTATGCTGGGGACACCCGTTGTTCTCACCCGGCGTCGCCGGACAGTCGTCGTAGCGGTCGTACGTCCCGTCGCCGTCCGAGTCGACCTTCGGGTCCGGGTTCGACACTTCCTCTTCGGTCGTCTCCGAGGGTTCCTCGGTCGGCTCACATCCCCAGTTGCTCTCCGGCCCGGACTGCTCGCAGTATTCGTAACCTGACACCGTTTCCGTCGTCGTCGCCGTCACTGTGGTCGTCGTTTCGGACCCCTCCGATGTCGTAGTCGTCTCGCTCTCGGTCTCAGACGGCTTCGACCAGTTGCGCTCGGTCTGCTCGCGCGTGAGCGACCCGACTACCGCCGCCGACTCCTCGCTGGCGGCGTCGCTCGTGGCGACTCCGGCGCGGTCGACCGTCGCCGTCGAGACGTTGCCGTCCTCTTCCCAGCCGTCGAGGGTGCTGAAGTTGTCCGTGTTCGACCACTTGTCCGGGAGCGCGCGGTCGAACCGCGATTCCCACGTCTCAGTTGACAGCACCGTGTACGTCGAGAAGTGCGGCGTCTCGGCGGTCACCGTGTCGTTGCGGGTGTCTACCGTCGAGTTGGTGACGGCGACGAACGTCTGGAGCGTCTCGTTGTACCGATACGCGCCGAGCGTCGTCTCGTTCTCGGCGCTGACCCGCGAGTCGTTGTACGGCAGCGAGATGGTCGCCGTCGAGAAGTTCGCGGTCGTCTCGAAGTCGTAGGCTCCCGACGCGCTCACGTTCTGCACGCTCGCGGTCTCCAGAATCGTCCGCGAACTCGTGTTCACCGACACCGCGCCCGCGACGTTGCCTTCGCCGGTGACGTTGACGGTGACGCCGGTCTCCTCGTCGGTGGTCTCGGTCGCAAACGTCTCGTCGCTGTCCAGCACGCCGTCACCGTCGGTGTCGGGGTCGGTCGGGTCGGTGCCGACTTCGTACTCGTCGGGGTCGCGCAAGCCGTCGCTGTCGGTGTCGGGCGACAAGGGGTCGGTCTCGTTGGCGAGTTCCGCCGAGTCGTTCAACGTGTCGCCGTCGGTGTCGTTTTCGACCGGATTCGTACCTGCTGTCTGCTCGCGGCGATTCGACAGCGAGTCGTTGTCGAGGTCCTCGGCGGGGTCCCGAACCGTGTCGTTGTCGGAGTCGGTGTCCAGCGGGTCGAGCGCTTGGAACTGGAGTTCGAAGCCGTCCTGTAGGCGGTCGCCGTCGGTGTCGTTGTCCAGCGGGTCGAGGTCGAACCAGTAGGCTTGCGCGGCGGTCTCCCCGTCGTTGTCGAAGTCCTCCGCCCCGTCCGTGATGTTGTTCCCCGATTCGTTGAACGAAGTCTGCGACGCGTTGCTGTCCGGACTGAGCGGGTCGGTTCCCGTCACCTGTTCTTCGTAGGTGTCCGGCAAGAGGTCGCCGTCGAGTCGAAGCACGTCCCGGCCGACGGTCCTGTTTTCGCCGCCGTAGTCGGGCGACCACCGCCGGTTCGGGTCGGTCGCTGAAACGGTGATTTCGTTGACCTGCCGCGAAAGCGTCACGTTCGTCTCGAACGTCCCAATCGCGCCCGGCATCGTGTTCACCGACAGATTGAGCGTCCGATTCGCACCGTTCAACGACAGCGCCAGCGCGAGTTCGTGAGTGCGCACGTCGAAGACGTGGCCACGAACCGCGTAGGTGACGTTCCCCTCGTGAGGCATGTCCTCGCGAGTGGTCACCGTGACGTTCGGCGTCGTAGCGAGGTCGAGTACGTCGAGGGCTTGCTGGGCGTGAATCCATGCCACCCGATACTGGCTGATGGCGGTGTGCTGTTGGCCACGGGCGCGGAAGCGCTCGGCGCGCTCGACTGCTCGGCGCGCCCCGGAGATGTTCTCTGCGACGGCTTGCTGGTCGAACGAGACGTTCCGGTCGTTCAGGGTCGCCGCGAGTCGGTCGGCGTCCGCGATAGCGGTCGCCGCGAGGCGTTCGTCCGAGCGAACGAGTAGTTTCGTGACGCTCGGCGCGAAGTGCGGGGGTGTACTCGCTTCCTTATCGCGCTCGAAGAGTTCCGCCGACGTGGTACGGTTGGCGTCGAGAACGTAGTCGAGCGATTCGTTGAGTTCGCGGAGGGCTTGGCGGCGGTGGTCGTCGGCGGAGCTACCGGGCGCGTCGAACTCGGTGGTTTGGAGGGCGTCGATGGCGGCAAGCCGGTAGTCGGCGGCCGAAGCGTTCTCGCGGATAGAGACGTTGAGAGTCGCGTTCGCCAGTGGTTCGCTCCGATTACGGAGCGCCGACCGATTCGTAGGCGGTAGCGGGGCTTGCCCGTTCTTCGCCCATTCGGGCGGGCCGCGCTTGTCCGCGTTCGAGTTCCCGCCCTTGTTCGGCACCCACGACGGCGGCCCCGCGTGCGGTGGCGGTCCTTGTCCGGGGTTCTCCGGCGGTCCCTGACCGGGATTCTCCGGCGGTCCCTGTCCGGGGTTCTCGGGTGGTCCCTGTCCGGGATTCTCCGGTGGGCCTTGCGTCTTGTTCTCCGGCGGACCTTGGCCGGGGTTCTCGGGCGGTCCCTGCGTTTTGTTCTTTGGCGGTCCCTGTCCGGGGTTTTCCGGCGGGCCTTGGCCGGGTGTGGTCGTCTCATTCCCGGCCGTCGTTGTGGTCGCGGTCGTCGTCTGGCCCGGTCCCTTCCCGTTTCCATTGCCGGGTCCATTTCCGTTACCGTTGCCGGGTGTGTCGGGGAAGAGTTCGTGGCCTGCGATAGTGGTGGCGAGCGACGAGAGTGAGGGGAGGTCGGCGTCGGACTGGGAGGATGACGAGTCAAGGGCGGCAGTCGCGGGCGTGACCGTCGCCGTGACGATGAGGATGGAGAAGGCGACGGCGAGAATCTGCTGGCTCCGAGCGTTCATTGCAGTGCAGTAGAAACTAGCATCTAAAGTGTCTATTGCGTATTATAAAATCTGATACTGAATGGAAGATTGAAATACCAGAGACGAACGAGACCTGTTATAGCAGGTAGTTAAATACTGAAAGACTGTTACTCGGTTGCTCGGTCAGTGGTGACGAGTAACGAACCAAGCGGCGGTTTCGCTGAGGGTGATAGTCACGGCCGGGTATCGTCCCGCCAGTGCCGAACAGGTGGTGTTAGCAGAATCAGGTCCGGTACTGTCCCCGAGACGACCACCGACGACCACACTTCAAAATACATCCACGACTACCTATACCGCCTTGTACAAGTCCGCTAGACCGTGTGTGCAAGTGTGGTTGTCGTGAGAGCCTTCTTGTGGGAGAGTGCGGGGTGTCGCTGACACCCCGCCACTGGTGGCTGTGCTAACACCACCTATGAGTCGGGGGGCGTGGCTAGCCGTCGGCGGTGAAGATGTGGCCGTCTACGGTGAGTTCGACGGTCAGGACGTGTTCGCCCTTCCGCGTCTTGTCCTTGCGGACGGTACGCGGCGACGTTTCGGCCAAGCCCTCGATTTTCTCGAAGACACGTTTAATTTCGCTCGATTTGAAGGTGCGGTCGAAGTACGCGTTCAGGAAGAGTCGCACGTCGGGAGCAGTGTAGACGACGCGGTAGCCGTTGGCGTCCGAGACGACACGGCCCCAATCGTCGGCGTGTTCGAGCAGGGCGCGGGCGCGTTCGTGGACGGGATAGATGCGGTCCGTCACGTCTTCTGGTCCGTTCCGGACGAGTCGGACGAGACGGTCTTTCTCGATGAGGTCGTCGTCGGTGACTTCCACGTCGGCGGCGTCGGCGAGTTCGTTCACGCGGTGTTTGAGTTGGGCGTCGGCGCGGCTTCGCGTCTGTTGTTCGTCAACCACCGTGTCGTGGAGGTCTTGCACGTCCTCACGTACGTCGGCCTTCGCGCGAGCGATTTGTTGGGTGCGCTCTTTCTTCAGTTCCTCTTCGGCGTCCTTGCGTTCGCGGCGTTCGCGTTGCAGGTCGCCACGCAGTTGTTCTATTTCGACCTGCTGGCTTTCGTACTCTGCGCGGAGTGCTTCGACTTCCTCGCGGAGCTTCCGGACTTCGCGGGCGAGGTCGTGGTGGTCGAGCGCGTCGATTGGCTGGTCGAACTCGTCGGCGCTCATCGGTTGTTTCCTCGCGTTCGGTGCGTACGCCATTCCTCTCGGGAGTCCGGGGCGTGGTTGGCGAGGTCGTCGAGGTACGCCTGTAGTTCGGTGGCGCTCCGGAACGCGGCGACGTTCAGTACGTCGATGGGATTGGCGTCGTCGCGGTGGTGGACGCTCCAGACGCCCTCGGACGTGTGGGTGAGTTCGTAGTCGTGGTACTGGAGCGTGGTGCCGGGTGGGTACGCGCCGACGAAGAGGCGTTCGAGGTAGTAGATGGTGTCTTGCTTGTCCGCCTTCGTTGTCGCGGGTGCGATAGTGGTGTCGAGTGATTTGCTGGCGGTGCTTTCAGTCGCGTTGGTGTTGTCGGTCATGGGTTTCGAGAGTCGTTGGTTGGTTGTTAGACGGTGCAACCGCAGGGGTCGGCATGGTGGGCGTCCGGGCCGGTCGCCGAGAGCGCCGTAATCGGCGTGCCGCACTCGGGACAGTGGCCGTCGGCGAGCGCCGAGGATGTACTACTCACACGCGACCACCCCGCGCTCGCGGTCACGGTTGGCGCGCTCTCGGTCGGAACGCTCGGCGTCACAGTCCCGGTCGGCGTCGGCACTCGGGTCCGGCCCGTCTCCGTTCCGGTCGCGGTCGGCGTCCCGGTCGTCGCTGTTCGCCTCGCGGATACGACGGCAGAACTGGCAGGGCGCGAACTGGCGTTCCTTCGCTTTCGAGCGCGTGCATTCGTAGAAGTCGGCGTTCTGGTGGGCGGGACAAAGCGTGTTGCCGTCCGCGTCGGTCTCGTGGTAGGCGTACGCCCACGTCCGCGGCCGGTCACGAACGAGAACCGTTTCGCCGTCCGAGTAGGGGTCTTGTTCGATGCGTTTGTCGCGCTCTTCGCGCGTCGGGTCTTGGAGGGAGTCGTCGGTCGGACAGTTGTGACTCCCGAGTTTCACCGTCGGCGTGCCACAGTCCGGACATACGTCGAACGTCTCGGGAATCGCCGTATCGAGGTCCGGACCGAACTCGTCGCGGGCGGTCACTACGCTTCGCCCTCCGTTGGCAGGGCCTCTGTGTCGCCGAGTTCCGTCTGGCCGTCCGGCGTCTCGTCGCTCGGGAAGGCGTCGGGGTTCTCGTCTTCGGCGAGTTCGACGCCGACCTGTTCGGCGCGCCCTCGAACGTGCGCGTCGAGGATAGTGCGCGCCGCCTCGGTGGTAGTGTACTCGTTGGCGCGGCCATCTTTCGCGCCTTTCGAGACGAGGTTTTGGTCAGCGAGCGCGTCGAGATTCTGGTAGAGACGGCCGTGATGGACTTCCTCGTAGTACGTCGCTTCCAACCGGCGTTTCACGCGGAGGCCCCGCGGCGGGTCGCCGTCCCGTTCCAGCGCGCGGACCGCGAAGAGTACGTCTCGTTGGAACCCGTGGAGGTCTACAAGTGACGGCAGAGCCTCGGCCGTCACCGTCCGGCACCTCCGCGTTCTGACGGAGTGTTTGCAGAGTCGATACACGCGGCTATCCGTGCGGGAGATTCAAGTCCCGCCTCACAGTAGGCTTGCATGCTTCTGCTGGTCCAAGTGGAAGCGTTCCGCGGACCCGATGTCCCAAGCATCGGTCCGCTTCCTTTGCCAACTGGACCCGAGAGCAACAGGTCCGCGAGTTGCTTCCTATTATTTGGAATGTCTGAAGGGAGTAATAAGTTTACTGGATAAACGTAAGCTGTAGACTACGTTTGTGCCCCCATAGGTTCCAGAACAGTAGGACTAAACGCTCTTTCTCCGGATTTGGAGGTATGCGCCCGCGGATAGACTGGATGACTCGGGCCGACGATTACATCCTCGAATTACTCCGAGACGCGGGCATCGCCGCTAATCCCAGCACAATCGGTTATAACATCGACTACGACCGTCGATACGTCTCTGAACGGTGTCGAACACTTAGCCAAAACGGACTACTTGAACGAGTTGATGAATCGAAGGCTATGTACCGGATTACGGAGAAAGGTTGCGCGTATTTGGCTGGCGAACTCGACGCGAGCGAGTTGGAAGGTAAGTCTAATAATAGCTAATCCTACAATATGGTTAATATATTATCTCTTTCACTTTCTATTCCCTTAGTTTGACGAATACAGGTGTCCGAGATGAAAACTAGCAGTAGCGAATTACGGCGAGTCGCTAACTAAGGAGTGAGATGGGTGATTCGTCTTTGGCGGCTTGGTCAGCTTCTTGCTCGAAGAACCAGAGGAAGCCGAGAGTCGTCCCGAACAGCGAGAGAGCGAGGATTAGTGACGAAAGGAGTTGGTGGTCGTACTGGAGGAATGTCTCTACGTCCGGTTTGAATAGGTTCGTGTGTGTGATGAAGAGGCCCGGTTGGAATCCCCATCCGCCGGTGAGTAGTAGTGCAAGGAGAAGCGTTCCCGCGATGTGGACGTAGAGTGATTTCGGGTGCTTGATGTTTTCTCGGATTGTTCCGTACTCGTCGATTTCGAGTAGTGGAAGTTGAAGCCAGATGAGAAGCACTACGAGACCGAGGACGTTCCCGACGAGGGGTGTATCGACGGTAACAGCAAGTACGAACGCTCCCGAGAGTAACGCCATATTCGTACTGTGGAGGTAGTTCAATCGGCCAAGCTGAGGTAGTCGTTGTCGGACGTGCGTTAGTTTTGCGTCGGGGTCGTCCGTCGTGTTTCCGGGGAAGAACAGTGGTTCGGAATCCACCAAATCGCCCGGTTGGTCCGCGATTTGGCGAGCAAGATTGCTGAGGCGTTCAACGATAACCAGTAGTAACGGAACAAGTACGGTTACTGTGCTAGTCTCAATCTGGACAGTCATACGCCAGTCCTTTCAACTACATATAATAACTCCATCGGAATGTCTATGAAGAAGAGAGAAGTCAACGCCCCTCCGTCGTGGGCGGCGTCACGCTGATACACCGCGTCGAAAAGGGGCGGACGTGTCGGGGCCGATATGTCGCCTTTACTCGTTCGACAGCGATTTCGATGTCCGTGACGACATCACGCGCTTGGAAACACCGACCACGGCCACCAGTACGTCGAGGGCACGCTTTCCGTTAGCGACCTCGAAACGAGTGACTGATAGTACTCTAGTAAGGAGGGAGCAATAACCTATGTGTGGTCTGCGTTCTTAACGAGGTTCAATTGAAGGGAAAGACCGTTGGGATGCATCACCAAAAATAGTGTAAACTATCGGTCTTGGAATTCATCATTTAGGCTATCGACGCTTTCCTGTAGGTTCTTAAACCATTTAGTTGCAGTGATATCCGGGTTGACTTCAAGTGCGTCATTCCGCCATTCCTCGGCAACACGAATAATTTCGGAGATAACAGCTCCTCGTGTTGCCATGCACGGGTCAAAGAGACGCTCACTTGGATTTGAGACCGCAGAAGGACTAAAACATTTGCTGATGGTAACCCTTCTCTGGTCCTCTGGTTCAAGAACTAAATACGTTCCACTATCCAGCAATTCAACAGACCCTCTAGTACCCGACACAACGTTTTCAGCGGCTTCCAACAAGTCAACAAGAGTTAACCCAATCATAATACTTTCAACGTAGTGATCCTCGTCACCAAGGAGATACTCGTCGTTAATCCGGACTTTTATCCGGGCATCTGGCATCTCGTTAGCGGCGATGAGTTCCTCAAATTTAGGATCGTGTTTCAACTGAATTCGGAACTCGGTAGCTGTGTTAGAATTCATTATTCTCGATTTTTACTGATTTTCTAGTTCGTCTTTCCACATACCAACTTCCTGAATCCACTTATGCACGGCATCTCCTTCCTTCGGATACGCTTGCCGAACACGCCCGTTTCGAACAACGACTCGAATTCTACTCACACCAGTCTGAGATTTCAAGCCTGAACTAAGGTCGTAGGCTATGCGGTCTTGTCGATCTGTCTCAGAGTTTTTTATTGCTTTATACACCATCTTCTTTATATCGCTCTCAGTCATTTTCTCTGCAGGGTCTAAATCACGCCCCTTGATGTTTTGACCAAGAGGGAAGAAGTCAGTAGCGCTCTTGTCCGGATCGTCCATTTGCTCTCCGTGAATATGTCTGCCCTTAAGATAAACCCAACCACGGTTTTTCTTATTATCGTCCGGATCGTAGTGGCCTTGAAGTAAGGGTCGTACATCTCCTTCGTCATCTTTTACGACTAAATGAACGTTATCTAAGTCAGCCGTGTCTACGCTGTCAAGCAACTCGTCAATAGAGACATCATCGTCGTAGAGATACTCGTCGTTACTCTCGTCCAACAGCTTCGAGACGCGGCGAAGGTCCTCGTTATCGACCCGTTCATTCTCGTATGCCTGCAACAGTCGTTTCCGCTCGGCGACCGTTAGTTCGTCGTCGCGTTCTAATTTAGCGAGTCGTTTGGCGACATCGGGGTCGATGTCGTCGGCCTGCCGCATGATAGCGACGAAGTTGTCGCCGCCGTCCGCGATGAGTTCGGGGTCGTCGGTCCGCGTGAGAAGTCGCCCGACCACTGCCTCCTTGGACACCACGACGACACCCCGAATGCGCGTACTGCATCACCGACTGCGGCCACCAGTACGTTGAGGAACACTTATCATCATCATTTTGAGTTATTTTGGTACATGATTAATTTGTTAAAATTATCATATATGAGCCGATGCTATGTCTCGCCTCTTTGCGAACCCGTCAACTTTGAATCAATTCAAGGTATTCGTTTACTTCTTGGATTCGGTCCCCTCCTTCTACGGGACCAGAAGTGACGACGAGTATGATACCCTCGTCGGCGAGTTCAACAGTTCGTTCAGTCGGAGCAGAGAGGAGTTTCCGACGACCGAACTCGTCAGAAAGTTCGGCTGATAAAAAGGCCACTCGTCGGAGTCGCTCTTGGAGGAATGATGCAAACGTTGTCGGAATCCAATCATCGTGTTCACTTCTAAACGACCCGTAAGGGAATCCGACACGTTCAAACACACCGGCACAAAGGTCAACGAACGATTGGAATCTGTCGTCCGTCTGAACTTCGTTTCCGACAACAGTTAATCGAACTCGACATCCCGACTCATCGGCCGGGACGAGACCAAGATTAAAATGAATCGGGTCAGCCGGTTCGGTATACGCGAGACGAATGCTGAGTTCGGTCGTTGACGGATTGAAGCCAGCATATAGATTCACGATATCCGCGAGTCGTTCGGTACATTCGCGTTCACTAGTTGCCTTTTGAGCAATCTCTTCATTTGGATTGATCGGAATAATTCGGTACTGACCGGGGTACCCGCCAGTATTGTATCGGACTTCCTGCACGACGAGAGCGTATAAAAGCCGATGGACAAACCGGCAGTCAGGCACGTTCGGCCAATAAAACTGAATGTCCCAGTCCTGCATGAGTTATTAATTACTCTTCGGGTGTATAAACCTCGTAGTTTATTCCGTTTGAGTCCATGTATTGTTCTAGCTCATTGGATGGGTCGCGTTTGAACACGAGTCTATAATCATCAACAACGCCTTTGTCGATTAATTCTTCATATCCCTCAACTATATCGCCAACTTCACCTTTGTCACTACTACTCTTCAGTTCATGTCCTATTCTTTCACCATTTTCCTCGGTCAGCACGTCAATATCACCCGGCCGGTTTTCAATTCGCTCGATATCTTTCAGGTCACCCTCGATAGCGAGAACGTCGTCCGCTTTACTTGCGGCATACCGTGCTTCGAACGCGGCACCCGCGAAATTCCCACTATCACCAGTTAGCGCTAGCTGATAGACATCCTCAAGGTTATCTTCGACGTTATCGCTATCAATACGGTCAACCTGTCGAAGACGAACGTAATCATTGGTAAACTGAACTGCATCCTTAGCAGATGCAGAATCAGACTCAAGAGTAAGTTCTACGAGTTCTTCCCGACGTTCATGATTCATCGCTTCAAGATTATCTAAATACTTCGCGTACTCGTCGGAGGATACCTCATCTGAACCAACAAGTTTTGCAAGTCGATATGACCAAAGCCGAGACTCATCAATAGTTAGACGACCTCCATCGGCCATCACGCGCCGCATCTGCATCATCTGGGTAACGTCGTCGCTATCAGCCTCTTCAAGGAACTCTTCGCCATCACGACCAAGACGCGACAGAACTGGTCCCACGAACCGCTGTGTCTCCGGTGAATATCCCTCGATTTTCGCTAACGTATGGTCACTAAGACTCCCGAGTCGCTGGCGTGCGTCGTACTTCCCGGCGGCGGTCTTCACGCCCGCCACCACCCGGCGTCCGCTCTTCTTGCTCAAGTGCCAGCTTCCCTTCGCCGCTCGCTCGCCGAGTTCGAACGTCACCCGTTTCGCACGCCCGGTCGTCCGGCCCTTCACCGCGTCCATGTACCCGAGCGCTTCCGACAACTTCCCGTCGCTCTCCAGCCGCTCCATCAAGTTCGAGAACGTCTTCGTACTCTTGACCGCGGTCTTGGCCTTCTCGCCGACCAGCGTCGATGCGAGATAGTAGAAGCCGTACGAGATATACCAGCCTTCCTTGAAGCTCTCGTACTCCGCCGACTCGGTCTGCTTGTCGTACGGATTGTTCACCTGTTGTTTCTGTTTGAGGTCCTCAACCAGTTGCTCCGGAAGCGAGTTAAGGAGTTCATGGACGAGGCCGAGGTTGCGAGCGAGCGAGATGAGTTGTGTGAGCGTCTGGTAGAACCCGTAGGGATTGCTCACAATCGAATCGATAGCGCGGCCCGTTCCGCCCGCGCCCACCGAGAGACCGGAGAGCAGGCCTGCGCCGAGCGCGATTTCGGTGTCACTGCCGTCTATCTCGGTGGCGAGTTCCTTCGCCACCGACCCCCAGACGTTAGTTCGTTCCATCGCCACTTTCGTCCGCACGTTCTGGTGGCGGTCGGTCGCCCGAATCTTCACCGTCGCTCCGGCTAGTCCGTCGAGAATCGTCTCTTTCGCGCCCGTCGAGAACGACGGTGAGTGGCCGAGATGCGTATTTTCGGACCACTGGTAGCGTTTTTCGACCTCGCCGGTTTTCAGCAACTCCGTCATCGTGACCCCGCTCGGGTCGTCCGCGGAGTACACCACCTGATAGGTCGTCTTCGTGCTCCACGAACGCTTGTAGAAGTTCGCTTCCTGCACGCCGATTTCCGGCCCCTGATAGTCGTGGAGCGTCGGGTCGGCCCCCCAGTCGAGTTCTTCGCTGTCCGGGACGCCATCGCCGTCGGTGTCGGACCCGTCGGGGTTCGTCCCGAGTTCGAGTTCCTTGCCGTCCGGAATGCCGTCGCCGTCGGTATCCCGACGCATCGCATCGGTCGTCACCGTCTGGGACGTGAGGTAGTCACCGGGGTCGTCGCCGCTGTGCAGTGCCGCTAAGAACCGCTTGGAGTCGTCGCTCGACCCCGCATAGCGGACGAGTCGCTCCTCGTAAGTCTCTTCGAAGTCATCGAGTCCGTCGCCGTCTGAATCGACTTTCGTCGGATTGCTTTCGAGGTCGAAGTAGCCGCCATCGACGTACCGCGGGATGTAGTCCGCGACTTCCGCGCCGTCGGTGATGCCGTCGCCGTCAGTGTCGGCGTCGTACGGGTCGGTGGACACGCGTCCGGTCCCGGTCTTGACGCCGAGTCGCTCTAACCCGTTCGTCAGGCCGTCGCCGTCGCTGTCGCGTTTGAGTTCGATGTTCGCAAATGCCGGACTCGCACCGGCGAGGTTTTCCTTACGAACCCATACGGACACGTATTGTCCGCTGGGGTTCTCGAACGTCTCGTCAATGTACTCGTAGTCGGTGGTGCGCTCGCCGTCTTCACCCGACAGCTCAAGGACGGTCCGGGTCTCGGACCCGACCGACACCACGACTTCCACGCTCGCGTTCGACTCTTCGGCGAACGCCACAATCGGCATCGTGAACGTGACTTCGACCGCGTCCGACGGAATCGAGACGGATTTAGCGAGTTCCGCGGACCCGAGGTCCTTCGGCGGGTCGGGTTCGGGTTCGGGGTCGGTTGGAGCAGTGCCGGGGTCGTCAGCCGTCGTTGTTTCCGATGATTCAGTCGTCGTTGGGTCTGGTCCAGTGGGCGGTGCGCACTCCTCGCCGTCGGGGGTGGTGTAACATTCGGTTCCAATCCCGAGTTTGCGTGCCAGAGTTTGGTCACCAGCCGATTGAGAGCTGATGAGTTCCGGTCCGATGATTGCTCGGCCACCACTCGCCGAACACGAGCCCGTGCAGTTCCACCCCGAGAGGTCGCTGAACGACTCGTTGAGCGCGTATTTGGGTAGAGGTTTTGCGCGTGACTGCATGTAGTTCTGCCATGCGGTCTGGTTCATGGCGACGAACGTCGAGAAGTGGGGGGTCGTCCCCGTCACCGAGTCGTTCTCGGCGTCCACTTCCGAGGGGAGTTTTACGTACGTCTGTAGTTCGGGGTCGTAGGTGTAGACCGCTAAGTCCGACTCGTCGCCGACCGCTTGCTCGTCGTAGTCGATGGAGAGATTCGCCTCCTCGAACTCGGCGTCCGCGTCCACGTCCAACACTTCCGATGCGGAGGCGTTGGCGACCGTTCCGGTCTGAATCCGGTCGTCGGTCTCGTTCTGGATGGTGACGGTCGCGGCAGTGGTGCCGTCGGCGGTGACGTTGACGCTCGCGCCGACGGACTCGTTTTCGGTCGTCGTCGAGAACGTTTCGTCGCCGTCTAGCACGCCGTCGCCGTCGGTGTCGGCGACCGTTGGGTCCGTCCCTAACTCGTACTCGTTGGGGTCAGTCAAGCCGTCGCTGTCGGTGTCGGGCGACAAGGGGTCGGTCCCGTTAGCCAACTCCTCGGCGTCGCCGAGGGTGTCGCTGTCGGTGTCGTTCTCCACGGGATTCGTCCCTGCGGTCTGCTCGCGGCGGTTCGACAGCGAATCGTTGTCGAGGTCTTCGGCCGAGTCTCGAACCGTGTCATTGTCGGTGTCAGGCGACAGTGGGTCGATACCGCTGAACTGGAGTTCGAAGCCGTCCCGCAGGCGGTCGCCGTCGGTGTCGTTGTCCAGCGGGTCGAGGTCGAACCAGTAGGCTTGTGCGGCGGTCTCTCCATCGTTGTCGAAGTCCTCCGCCCCGTCGGTCACGTTGTTGCCCGACTCGTTAAACGAAGTCCGCGAAGCGTTGCTGTCCGGGCCGAGCGGGTCGGTTCCCGTGACGTTCAACTCGTAGAAGTCCGGCAACCCGTCACCGTCGAGTCGAAGCACGTCCCGCCCGACCGTCCTGTTGTCGCCGCCGTACTCCGGCGACCACCGCCGGTTCGGGTCGGTTGCCGCGACCGTGATGCGGTTGACCTGCCGCGAGAGGGTGACGTTCGTCTCGAAGGTCCCAATCGCGCCCGGCGTGGTGTTCACCGACAGATTGAGCGTCCGGTTCGCGCCGTTCAACGACAGCGCCAGCGCAAGTTCGTGGCCTCGAACGTCGAAGACGCGGCCGCGGACCGCGTAGGTGACGTTTTCCTCGTGGGGCATGTCCTCGCGGGTGGTGATGGTGACGTTCGGCGTCGTAGCGAGGTCGAGTACGTCGAGGGCTTGCTGGGCGTGAATCCACGCGACTCGGTACTGGCTGATGGCGGTATGCTGTTGGCCGCGCGCCCGGAAGCGCTCGGCGCGGTCAACCGCCGCGCGCGCTCCGGAGATATTCTCTTCGACGGCCGACTCGTCGAACGAGACGTTCCGCTCACGGAGCGTGCTAGCGAGACGGTCGGCGTCCGCGATAGCCGTATGAGCTAATCGCTCGTCCGACCGCACCAGTAGTTTCGTGACGCTCGGCGCGAACTGCGGGGGTGTACTCGCTTCTTTGTCGCGCTCGAACAACTGTGCGGAGGTGGTGCGGTTGGCGTCGAGAACGTAGTCGAGCGATTCGTTGAGTTCGCGGAGGGCTTGGCGGCGGTGGTCGTCGGCGGAGCTACCGGGCGCGTCGAACTCGGTGGTTTGGAGGGCGTCGATGGCGGCGAGTCGGTAGTCGGCGGCCGAGGCGTTCCCGTGGAGAGAGACGTTGATGGTCGCGTTCGCCAGTGGTTCGCTCCGATTACGGAGCGCCGAGCGGTTCGAGACTGGTGGCGGGGCTTGCCCGTTTTTCGCCCATTCTGGCGGGCCGCGTTTGTCCGCGTTCGAGTCTCTGCCCTTGTTCGGCACCCACGACGGCGGTCCGCGATTCTCCGGTGGTCCAGCGTGCGGTGGCGGCCCCTGACCGGGATTCTCCGGTGGTCCCTGTCCGGGGTTCTCTGGTGGGCCTTGCGTTTTGTTCTTTGGCGGTCCCTGTCCGGGATTCTCGGGGGGTCCTTGGCCGGGCGTGGTCGTGGTCGTCTGGTTGCCGACTGTCGTGGTCGCGGTGGTGGTCTTCGGCGGTCCGTTTCCATTCCCCGGTCCGTTTCCGTTGCCGTTGCCGGGTGTGTCGGGGAAGAGTTCGTGGCCTGCGATGGTGGTGGCGAACGACGAGAGCGACGGCAGGTCGTCGTCGGATTGGGCGGGTGGCGAGTCGAGTGCGGCGGTGGCGGGTGTCACCGTCGCCGTGACGATGAGAATGGAGAAGGCGACGGCGAGAATCTGCTGGCTCCGAGCGTTCATTGCGGCCGTGTTCTCACCCACATCTAAAGTGTCTGTTGCGTATTATAAAATCTGATATTAAATGAAAGATTGAAATATCAGAGACGAACGAGACCTGTTATAGCAGGTAATTAAATACTGAAAGTCTGTTACTTTGTCACTTGGTTACTGATATTAATTCACAGTCCAAGCGGCGGTCATTTCGACAGCAAACCGTCTCTCAGTGTTGGTTCCGACACCCCTGCGGCCCTCCAGACCGAGATATTGGCGGGATACTGGGAAACCCGAGGGGTTCTCTCGGGGTTGAAGCGGATAGAATTAATGTGTGTACGATGAAGTGGATAGTATGAGGAGGATTGGAGGTATCTCACGTTTGTTTCGGGGGAGCGGACGGGAGACAACGCGGGTGTTCGCGCAGCGACTCGCAGAACTGAAACAGACGGGGTGTAGCATCCTCGTGACGGGGACCGTGGACGAAGACGGGTTCGGCGAGCAACTGGCGTTGTCGTTCGGAGGTCCGGACCGGAAGCAGGTTCTCGTCACACCCCACGAACCCCGGAACCCCGGCCGTGTCCTCCCAGAGGGCGTGACGGCCGACATGGAGAGCGTCCGACTCGTAAGCGGCGAGCAGGCGCGTCGAGCGGCGACCGCCGAACCGGGGATGGCGGACGGTCTCCCAGTACGTCGGACTCGTGAACGGGACATTGTACTGCCAGTTCCGCGACGACCCCGAGCGTGCCGCGTACCTGCTCGACAGCGAGGTGTTCGATGCGCGTGTCGAGTTGCGGTCGCGGGCGGGCGAGGTCGAACAACGCTGGCATCTCCCCGACGACGACATTACGACTGACTGGGTTCCGGTGTAACGATGAAGCCGACCGTCACGGCGCTCGACGACAACCGCGGTATCCGGATTTTCGACCCGATAGAGAACGCTTACTTCGAGGTCGAGACGGCCACGCCGGTCGCCCCGGATGTGGCGGCGTGCGACCACTTCCGATTCCCGGTCGAAACCGCGGTGGAGTTTGCGACGACCGCGCTCCGGATTCCCGAGTTGACGAGCGTGTTCCTGCACGACGACGGCGAGTTAACCGCGACATTCGACCCGTCAGACGGACGGCTTCAGACGGACGGGCCGCGGACGCTCGAAGTGAACATCGCACCGACGAAACTCTACCTCCGAGTCAACCAGCCCGTGACGATTCACCGCGACGGCGATGTCGTCCGCCTCGACTTCGATGGGGAGACGGTGGTCCGGGTGGGCGTGCGGTCGCTCCACGACCGGCCCGCAGGCACGATTACGACGACGCCGAATCCGGAGGGCGCGATGCGGGCGGTGTCGCTTCTCGGGTCGGCGCTCAAAACGACGAGTCCGGAACGGTCGTTCCCGACCCTCCGCGGGCATCCGCCACTGGTGGAGGTCGGCGACGAGTTCGACGTGCCCAACGGTATCGAACCCCCTGACACCGGCGTCCGTATCGAAGTCCCGCCGGAGTACGAGTACGTCTATCCCGTCTCGTCGCTCGCCTACTACCTCGGCGCGAAGGTAGTGGCTGGCGACCGGCCGCGACTCGTCACCGACACCGGCTTTACGTACGACCTTGACGGGGCGGAGGGGTTCGAGCAGACGGTCGGCCGCGTCCTCCGGCAGACGTTCCTGCTGGATTGCGTGACGCGGACCGAAGGCTACTATCAGGTCGACCTCCACGAACGCCGACGCGTGGAGTCACGGCTAGACGTGGATTTCGCCGCGCTCTACGACCGGCCGCTCGCCGACCGCCTCGAAACGTATCTGGGCGTGTCGTTCGAGACGGTCGCGGACGCAATCCCCGACTGGCCGCTGACGGTGGACGTGGACCCGACGGTGGAGAGTCTCGACGCGATTCCGTTCGTCGCCAACGATTTAGCGGTCGTGCGGACGACGCCCGACCCCGACCCGAGGCCGGTGAAACAGACGCCGGAGGTGATTACGGATTTCCTCGGCGCGGAAACCGACGAACCAGTTACGACCGAGTTCGTCACGCCCGACCCTGTATCGTTCGACACCATCGGGCACGCGTGGGTGGGCGATAGTCCGCCTATCGACGCGAACAAACTCACCGTCGAGTCGCTCCGTCGGAGTCTCGACGTGGACCCTGACGAGTCGCCGATACGGATTCACGTCGTCTGCAACGACACCGCAATGCGCGACGAACAAGTGGTGTCGGAGTACTACCAGTTGAACGACCGCCACCAGTTCGATATTTCGATGCACACGGAGCTATCGGTCGCGGAGTTCCGCGAGTTGCTCGCGGAGTCGGCGGACTTCCTCCACTACATCGGTCACGTTGACGACGACGGTATCGTCTGTCCGGACGGCCATCTCGACACGACGACGCTCGCGGACGTGAACGTGAAAGCATTCCTGTTGAATGCGTGTAACTCTCACGAGCAGGGCATGGGGCTGGTGGAGGCGGGGAGTCTCGGCGGCATTATCACGCTGTTCGACATCGCTGACTCGATAGCGACTCGGGCGGGCCTCCACTTCGCCCGCCTGCTCGCCGCGGGCCACACCCTCCGCACCAGCGTCCACGTCCTCCGCAACCACGTCCTCGCCGGAGCGCGCTGGATGACCGTCGGCAACGGCGGCCTCTCACTCTGTCACTCCCGCAGTGGAAACCCCTCTACCTCCGTCTCCTCGACACCGACGACGAAACCGCCCACACCGAAATCCAAACCTTCGTCACCCCAAGCCACGGACTCGGGTCTGTCCTTAATTTCCATATCGACTCAGATACTCGCTATCTGGTAAGTGGAGAACTCGATACGTTCGACCTTTCGCCGTCGGAACTCGATGACGTGTTGGACGGCGATACCATACCGGTCGATTACGAGAACGACCGATACTGGAGCGACGAAATCTCGGCGGCGGACTTACTGTGATTTAGGGACCGGGGTGGGAGTCGGCTAGCGGACTAATATCGACTTCCGTGAGGAACTGGCCGGTCAGCAAGAGTGCGGTGAAGACCACGCCGAGTGCTTTCGGGTGGTTGCGACCGAGGGTGGTGAGTTTCTCTTTCATTGCAGGTGAAGTGTGTCGGTCGATTGTAATACTTTTAATGGTACGATTCTGGAATGTGTCACTAGTTCACTACCACTGGTAACGACTCCGAAGTGGTCTCGTTCGACCCTGTAGAAATCTTCGACGGCGACTTCCATGTCGGCCGCTATCGCGTCGAGACGGTCGGATTCCAGATATATCCGAGTAGGGTGGAAGCCCGGACGCGCACGGTCCTCGACGCGCCCCGTCGAGCAAGTGAACGTCGAACTCACCACCAACTCGGACGGCAAGAGTCCGAACATGCGTCGTCTCGGCCAACCCGACTAACCAACACATCGGTATCCGAGAACCAGTGTGTTGGTTAGCGGCCGGACTCCCCGAGCGTCTTGCTTCGACGCCGCGCTCAGTCGGCCGTCGGTCTCAGTCGGAACTCGGGTGGAACCGTGGCTAGCCAACACGGGCGAACGGAAGACGGCCACTGTTGGTTAGTTGCCGACGCGTCGTCGCTCGGGGTGGCCGAAGTCGTGGCGACTGTTTTCTTCGGTGTTATCCAATTCGCGGCATCGTAGACCATGCGTCTCGCAGTGACCGACGTGGAGGGGGAGAGTGATAGTCGGCCGAGCGACGGGAGCGACCCCTCGACGAGACAGGCTCTTTTCTATCGGGGAAGAGGGTGGCAGAGTGAGTTAGCCGGTCGAAAGCCGCGATTTGGTGCCGTCAGCTTGCTCCGAGCTTTCGCTGTTTTCCTACGAGACTCGTTGGCGAAGCCAGTCGAAACCCCGACGTGCGGAATGGAACAGTCGTCTCGCTACCCGACGAGTAGTGATTCGAATATTCTCGGGGCCGAAAATGTAGGCGAGAAGGCTTAAACCAGTGAAAATAGCGGTGGCTTTTACAGGTTCCTCAAAGACGAACTCTACAGTAGACACAAGTGCGACTTGCACCGTACAGAAAAGTCCGCACGGCGGCGTCGGCGGTGAATCGATATGTAACGTCGCTCGTCGTTCGATAGGTAAGTTTCCGACTCGTCTGTTGGTTACCCAACCGACTTTTGCGACGAGTCGATACTCGCCGGATGGACTACTGTTCGTGACAATAACCGGCACTTGTGCGGCTTCCCCCGGATGAAGTCCATCGATAGGAATCCGAGTACTACAGTGATATTCCATCTGACTTATAAGTGGCTTCGTATGGAGGGTATTTGTCCGTGTCCCGTTCTCTACGGTTCGAGAGACGGCTACCATCCTCGGAACGGGATTGTCTTTCTCCGGTGAATGAATGACGGTAAGATACGGGTCAAGTAAGACGGAGTTCTCCGGCGGGTTAACGACGCAGATGAGGAAGACGGTCGCGTTTCCGGTGTACGTCGTGGTCTCTCGCGGAAGTATTTCTAGTATCGGCCGGGGCGGGGTGTGGAGGTTCTGGAGCGCCGTTTGTTCATCGAAGTTCTTCGATGTCGAGTCACAGTTTTGCGCTCGCGGATGGGTGTCGCCGCCCGTGAGTCCGGCGACGAGAAGAAGCGTTGTCAGTACGAGACAGAAGACAGCGAGTCGGTGTCGAGTTCGAATCATCGAGTTCTCCCTGTCGAATTCTAGCTGTTCGACCAACACCAGAATACATCATGATAGAATATTAACTTTATGTACGTGATTCGACACACACCCAACAAGACACCAAAGCCCGTTCACGGCCCACACCACCAACCAAGAGCGCCTCGACGCCACCCCCAACCAGACTTCAAGAGTATCACAGCGTCCCGGCCGGAACCGTAGTTAACCAACACTGGCGAACGAGCGACGGCCGGTGTTGGTTAGCGGTCGAACTCCCCCGAGCGTCTTGCTTCGACGCCGCCCTCAGTCGGCCGTCGGTCTCGGTCGGAACTCGGACGGAACTGTAGTTAACCAACACGACGGTATCCAAGAGTCGGCTTGTTGGTTAATGGCCGGACTCCCCCGAGCGCCCCGTCTCGGCCGGAACTGTGGCTAACCAACACGGGCGAACGAACGACGGCCACTGTTGGTTAGCGGCCGTCGTGTCCTCGCTCGGGGCCGCGAAGAGGGGTCGGCGACGGTAGCAAGTTGTGCTAACCACTGGTTGCTCGGCGGCGGTGGTGTGTCTCGCCCGTGGTTGCCCGTCGGTTTAAGTACTATTGCGGTGGTCTGAAAGTGCGTTTTTCTAGGGGTAGCGGCGCTATAGCTTGCATATTACTTTCAGTATTTTTAAGTTGTATCCGTGTCTACGAACAGATAGGAAAGCCGAGGCTCACCGAGCGTTCTCTCTTTTGTGGAGAACGGTCACGGGTGCTGGAACACCCGCGAACCACGGCTTTCCAAACCCACGGAAAAGCCATGTACGAGTCAGAGCTATCGGAAGAAAAGCGTAACGCTCGCCAACCAGTTGCGGCCCGGACGGAGGGGTGTAACGATGGGGTGTCGCAAGTGTGGCTGTCGGACGCCCAACCGGATTTGCCGGGAGTGCGAACGCATGGAACGCGCGGAAGAGGTCGCGCGCCGTGACTGCGGGCCAGAGTTGTTCCCCGCCGACTGCCCCGAGTGTGGTGGTCCAACCAGTGGCGAAGGCGTCGTCTGCGCCGACTGCCGCTAACCGTGGCGTCGAACCTATCCAACGCCGACGCCGAGAGTGAGACCGATGTGGTCCGGGTGGAAGCGGCCGTCGAACAAGTCTTGAACGGCGTGCGGGTCGGACTTGACGGCGCGACCGCGAAGACGCTCGACACGTTGCAACTTCTCGCAACTATCGAGGGGCCAGTTTCGATTTCCGAGTTAGCGAGCGACAGCGACGCCGCGAAGAGTACAGTCGCCCGGCATGTGACGCAACTCGCGGAAGCAGGTGCAGTTCGGACTAGTGCAGAAGGGAAGACCAAGCAGGTCGAACTGACGCTCACCGGACGGCTACTCCTCCGAACGCACGCCGAGTCCATGTAACTCTCCCGAGCCTTCATCGACCTTTTTAAACTCTCTGTACAGCCCCAGTCCACGAACAGCCAGTCCTCAGCGAGCGCATGAGCAAGCTTTATTGGGTCGCTGGCCGGATTTTCACCCCCCTGTCGCAGCACCCAGAAAACCCACGACGGGATTGAAATACGGTCCAACCATCTCCCATCTTCGACCGCGCGAGGCGTCGCAGCACCCAGAAAACCCACGACGGGATTGAAGTAGGCCGAGTTGGGCTATTTTTTGGTGAGAGTCAGGTCGTAATATCTAGAGGCCCTGAGACGGTTTTTATTTTGGGTTGTCGGGTTTCTGTTCGCTGAGGTGGTAGTAGCCGGTTTCTCGGAGTTTTTCGTGGAGGGTGGCTCGGAGTTGCTGGAGGAGTGCGGTCGTCGTCGTTGGTGTCGGGGATGTGGTAGATTGTGCCGCGGGCTTGTTCGGTGGCGTGGTCGTCGACGACGACCATGCCGGTCGCTTGGAGGTTGTTGAGGTGGTCGTAGACGGCGGAGCGCCGACGCCTCGGTGGTCTTCCCAACCTACCTCTCGGCCGATGGTCGACGAGAGCGACGGCGGGAGGAGATGCGCGACGACTACGGGTGTGTTCTTGGAGTAGCAGAAACGAGCGATAAATACCGATTAGAGATATGGAGTCTTGTTGAACCGGAATTGAGAGTCTGATGTCGCGGTCTGTGCATATTTAAGCGGCGCGGTTCGCGAGATGTGCCGTCAGGACTCGCGCCACTTGTAGCCGCACTCGACGCAGGTGAATAGTCGAACCTCGTAGGAGCCGCCCGGCTTCGGCATCATCTCGTAGTAGGCCCGGTCGCTGTCGCAGTCGTCCGCCGGGCAGGGCTCCTGCATCGTCTCGCTGGAGCCTTGGGTCGCGTCGGCCACGGCGGGTGCCCCGTCGTTCTGCTGTCCATCCTTGATTGCCATCGCCGCTTCTGCTTGCGAGTCCCGCAACTCCTCGTTCTCACAGGAGCGACACACCCACGTCTCGCCCTCCGTGTGCATCATCGAACCACACTCGTCACAGAATTGCATATAAAGGAGGGATATACGGTTGTCGGATATATGTGTTAACTTCCGCTCCGTCGTGGAGTTCAGACAACTGTTCATACGTGGTCGATGCGACTGAGGACGAGTGAAATCTACCCACTGGCAGTTTTTCGGCCGAAATCGGGGAACGGAGAGTATCAGCCTCCGGTCGGCGGGAGTCCGGTGCGAACCGGAAGTTCCGGAGTTAGCGAGTCCGACGACTGTGCGGGCGACGTGGACGCCGAGGACTGCTCGCTCGGCGACTCGGGACGTGGAACGGTCGCGGTACTATTCGGCGAGTTCGAGGGAACCGACGCGGCGTCAGGGTAGGCGGATTCGGTGTCGGTCGTGGTTGGAGCGCCGACGACCGACGAGTCGTCGCCGCTAACCAACAGAACTATTCTCGATTAGCGGTACGAAGGACGTGTTTCCCTCGCCGTGGCCGGGTGGACGACTATCCAGTTCCCTGAGCGCGGTCGCTGGTAGGAATAGTCCGAGTACGCCCCTTTTTGCTGGTGTGGTGCGGTCACCGCCACCTCCCACCACCTCCACGGTCCGGGTCGCTCACGGCCCACGTGCCGTTTACGGCCGGACTTTCGCCAGAGTACGACGCCATACCAGTTGTTGGTAATACGATTTCTTTATTCAGCCGCACCGCTGTATTTTTCTCGCCCGATTCATCCTGATTCTGGTGTTCCATTGGTTGCCTGTTAGTCGTTACTTCGCTGATTCTTGATACTGTTCGCCGAGGGGCTTCAGCCGTAGTTCTCCGAAGCCGTATCTGGAGTGTGAGCCGACCCGGGTGAGGCCGTTCTTCGCGGTCTCGACCGGGCCTCCATTCAGCGTAATCCTCGATGTACTGGAGCGCCGCGCTCTAGGACTGCATCCGCCGAAGGTTGGCATCGAGGGTCATGTCGTACTTGTCGTGATCGGTATCGAGCGGGTGCGCAGTCAGGCGGTTCCACGCTGACGCCCACGACCGCCACAGACGACTGGAGCGGACCGGCGAGAACTGAATCGGCTGGCGCATCACCTTGCCGGGGCGATTCCCGAAGCCGCCGAAGAAGTCGAGAATCACGCACCCGTTGCCGTCTTCGTCTTCGAGGCAGTCGCCGGATGATACCCGGCTTCGAGGTCGCGGTTGTAGACGCCAACCTTGCGGAAGTTTGCGTTCGATTCTCCGAGGTGACAGGCGGTGCCGCCGCGTTCCTGAACGACCTTCTCCATCCCATGGCGGAGCCACCCGGAGAGGCTGAAGGCCGGGATGATGCCTCCAATCTGGTTCTACGGGTCGTCGTCCTCGTAGTTGCCGTTCGAGACGTGGTGGCTGTCGGTCATGATGCTGTCCCCGACCACTAGCAGGTCGGTCCGGATTCGCACGAACACGTCGCAGTCGATGTCTTCAATTATAGTTTGGTGTCGTTGGTTGGTTGTCGGTCGATTCCGTGGCGGCCGGTCGCCACTCGGAGTGCCCGTTCGGGGAGTCGAACCCCGGCGTACGCGTTCACTGCAACGCCGCCGACCTCGTACTCCGTGCAGGTCTGGCCGTCCTCAGTGCGGAGGATTCGAGCCGTCACGCGGTCGTCACTGGTCTGCATCGTAACCCTCCCTCGCGGTGTGTGCCTGTTCGAGAAGGTCAACGGCCAGCGCTTCGGCCTGTTCAGCAGAGGGGTGAACCAGCGTTCCGACAGACTCGTCGTCGTCAGTGCTCACCCCGAAGCCGAGCGGGACGCCACCACGGCCGACAGTGCACGTTTGTAGGACCACCCATACTTGAAAACCCGACAAAGAGTTTCTGGATAGCAGGAATACTCGCTTTCACTCTGGGAAGACAGTCAGCGACGGAAAGTACGTGTCGTAGAATGCATCGTCAAAGCTGATGAGTGCATCTGCATCAGCGACCGCGTGACCACCGATGACGAAATCGGCGGCGATGTGCTGGCGTGGCGCGAGTTCGCCACCGCACTCCTCACATCGCACGGTCTGCTTCGTACCACAGGAGGGACACTGAAGCCCGTCTGGCCGTCGGTCAGCATACTGTTGGAATTGTTCACCTGCTCGGAAGAGCGCGGCTGGAGACGGGTCTTCGAGCTGAATGCTGAAGTCCTCGAGAAACTGGTCAAGGTTGGACGTCGTCTCGAAGTGACCATCGGCCGCAAGTTCTGCGTAGACGATGGATGGAATGACGACTTTGCCGTCCTGATAGGCGCTTCGGAGTGCGTCCTCACTTGCGTCCGCATAGCCATCCTCGTACAACAACGCGAGGAGTGCATTCGTATCAACCGACGTGATCACGCCTCAGCCCCCGAGTCTCCGTCGTCCTCGTCGTCGTTCACATCTCGTGGATATTCGCCGCGGAGTCGGCGCATTCGCTCAGGCATCGACGCTTCGCTCTCCGCGCTTCCGCGGTATTTTTCGAACGGGTTCTCACCGTTGGCTGTCGTCGGTTCTTGTTTCTGAATCGTATAGCCAGCGTCTGTTTTCTCGAAGGCGAGTTCGTCGCCCGGTTCAATTCCGAGGGCGTCACGAATCTCCTTCGGAATCGTGACCTGACCTTTGGTAGTGACCCGAGGCATCTCAAGGAGAACTACGGAGTAATACGTAATTAGTATTACGGGGATTGATATTCTCGTACATCCGACTGCACACTCTTGAACGGACCATCCAGCGAGGCAACTTACCAGAGAGTAGGCTATCAGCGAGCACAAACGAGTTTTCCGACCCCAGAAAGGGGCGGGGACAACATTCCCTGCCCGAGAACCATGGCAACACTCCGAGCAGCAACAACGTCGAACGGCGTCACCGTTACCGATGCACAGGCAGTTCGAGAACTCTGCGAATCATACTGTTTCGGAACGCTCGACTGGGAGGTCGACGACAACGACCGATTCTCGATTTGGGGCTACGACGCCTTCGAGGTCTACGGGCGTCGAGAAAACGGCCTGCCCGACTACGAAGCAGGACAGCGGACCCACGAGTTTCTTCGGGCACTCGCAACGTACGTCGAGGAAGGCGACGAACTCGATATTCAGACGGCCGGATTTACGAAGTGTCGGTTCCCGGTACTTGCCTTCAGGTACGTCATCCGGCGTGGCGATGTCCTGCGAGCAGACCTTCGGACTCTTGAGCCAATCGAGGATTGAATGGTGTGGCGCGTCTTACCGGAATAAACGCGTCACTGAACCCGGTCACGGGGAGTGTCAGCGTAGAGATTTCGTGGTTTTGGTAGAAACAGTTATTGAGTAGAGAATACTACTAGTCGTATGGCGACGTCAGTAAAGATGGACGAGGAAACCAAGTCTCGTCTCGAACGGTTACAAGCCGAAATCCGCCTGAAAACGGGAAAGCAGGTCACTCAGCAAGAGATTCTAGAGCGACTGGTCAACGACGCCGCCGAGTCGAAAGCCGAGGTCATTGATTCGTTCCGCGACTCGCAGGTTCCCGTCGACGATGACGCTCACGAGGCCTTCCACGATGGGACCGTTGCATCCGGTCAGAAAACGACAGAAGACGACATCGACGACATCATCTACGGATGAGCATCTTCATCGATACGGGTGTGTTCTACGCCCACCACGACGAGGATGCCGCGAGACACGAGACGGCGAAAGCGTTCTTCGACCGCGTCCTCGACGGTGACTTCGGTCAACCGTACACGAACGACTACATTCTGGACGAGGCAGTAACACTCACGCGAAGACGGACGAACGATGTCACTGCCGCGACTACGATTGCCGACCGGATTCTCGGCAACGACCCTTATCCGGACGTACTCACCTTCGACCACGTTACTCCCGATATTTCTGAAGCCGCGTTCGAGTGTTTCACCACGTACGACGACCACACACTCAGTTTCACGGACGCAACGACAATCGCACATAGTCAATTGCGAGACATCGACTCAATTGCGAGCTTCGACGACGATTTCGACGGCATCCACGAGCGGACTGATCCGAGTATCGTCACGATGTAGACTAGCGTGAATCCGGATTCGACACGTCCGACCTCTGTTCTTGTAAGTAACCTATAAGCTATCTTTGGTCGGAGCATGCGTCCATCTGCTCTCCGAGCGAGCAATCAGAGCAGACAGCGTCTTCTGCATAATCAGCACTTTTCGCATATCTGTTCCAATCTAAAGGGTAGGGCTTACTCCTCGTACTCCGTGATTTTTCTGTCCCTGAAGGGTGCGGGCCACTCGACTTCTCGGTGCCTCACGAAGACGATGACAACGCCACTCGCAAACCTAGAGACGACGAGTAGAGTCCGGAAACGTGCACAGTACGAAGCCCTCGAATTCGAACTCCAGAACGGTGATGTGCGTGTTCGGAACGGAAGCTACGCCGACCCATTCTCGACGCCGTCCGCCACCACCAACTCCTCGCCGACGGTGGCGAGGCTGTCCAATCCTCAAACCAATCGCGCGACCACGAGGAGAATTCCGAAGAACAAGCAGAGACCGCTTCAACCCTACTCGGGTTCGTCTGTAACCGATACCCCGAGGATTGGTCGGTTATTAGCAGAAGACAGGATGTGGGTGTGTTTTGGAGTTATGCTTTCAGTTGTTGGCTATTCCGTTTCTCGGAGGTCACGATACGCCGCGACGTTCCCGAACTCGTTGTGTGTGACGGTCTGAATCCGTAGGTCGGTTCGTCGTCGGAGTCAGCTTGTGCCATTGCATCCGGATGATAAAGTGAAAACAAGATTAACTGTTATATTATAAATAGGTATGTGTGTATCACAGGATGCCAAGCTCTCACGTTATGAAAGGGAATGTAGCGTCTCTACTGGCAGAGGGCTATTTTCACCCCTGTTGAGGGTTTAAGAGAATGGCAAATACGGCTTGCTGAATAGAGAGTATATGCCCCACGACCTGCAACAGAGGTACTATTCGTCAGGTACCACCTCGTAGGGTAGCATCATTTCCTGGTCCTCGTGTTCAAGGATGTGACAGTGCCAGACGTACCGGCCAGTGAACCCGGTAAAGGCCGGTCTGATAATAGCGGCCTCGTTCGGATTCACCAAGACTGTGTCCTTGGGGCCTTGCTCACCCGGATCCGGTTGGATAACCGGCCCTTCGAGGTAGTCCGCCACTGCCGGGTCCTCACCGGCTTGCCGCGCTTCATCGAACGCTTCCGCGTTGAACGTCCGCCGCCCCACCACCTCGAAGTCGACTAGATGGAGATGAATCGGATGTGAGTCACCCGTCACGTTCGCCAACACCCACTCCTCCGAGGTCCCAAACGTCGGCTGGACCACTGCCTCCTCGTCGGTCCACTGGGACCGATTGAGGAAGTGGCTGTCGTACTCGATGCCCGGTGCGACCTCAAGTGTGCCCGTGTCGAGGGTCATGTACCGGGTGGTACCTGAATCCGTCACGTCAGGTTCCGGATACCGCTTGTTGATCTGGGTCAGGAACCGTGACAGCGGGATGGTTTCGTCCTCCTCGGTCACTGAGTCCGTGACCTTGAACCGCATGATTTCCGGCATGTCCGACTCGGAGATGGGGACGGTCTCACCCGCATACGGCGTCGGAGCGTTGTTGGTGAGCGTGAAGGTCTGGCCCTCGAAGTCGGAGAAGTCGATGACGATGTCCGCCCGTTCCGCACCGCCGAGTAGTAGCGAAGACTGGTCGCCACCCGGCCCGATTGTCGCAACTGAGTCGAGGAATCCGAGATCGGTAGCGATCTGGTTCATCGTCGGCACGCCCGGGGCCGTCTCGTTCCTGAGGTTGAGGTTGAACACTCGTCCGTTCGACCCGTTCAGGAACCGGAAGCGATATTTGCGCGGTTCGACCTCGATGTACGGGTAGGCTTTGCCGTTGACGACGGGCACGTCGCCGAAGAACTCCGCTTCGTAGTCGTCGTCGGTGCCGTCCGAGTATTGGAGCGAGCCGTCGCTGTTGAACGAGCGGTCTTGGATGACGATTGGGACCTCGTAGTCGCCTTTGGGGAGACTGTTCTCCATGGGGTCCCGGAGCAGGTAGAACCCGGCGAGGCCCGCGTAGACGTTCAGGCGTGTCGCTCCGAGCGCATGGTCGTGATACCACAACGTCGCCGGTTCCTGCTTGTTGGGGTACTCTTTGACCTGCTGGTGGGGGACCGGACTGTCGTGAATCGCCGGGAAGTCAGCGGCAGTGTTCCCGTTGGGGTCAACCCACGCCTCTGGGTAGCCGTCGCTACGTGGCCCGGTCACGCCGCCGTGGAGGTGGGTCACAGTCCGCGACTCGGGGGCCGGGGGTTCAGCACCATGGACTCGTTCGTCGACGCTCAGCAGGTGGTCGGTCGGGAGGTTGTTGATATATTCGACCTCGACCGGGCGGTCGGGCCGGGCTTCGATAGTCGGCGCCGGATAGCTTCCTCCGTAGCCCCAGACGGTCGTATCGAGTCCCATCGAGGTGGGGAGTACGGTCTGGTCGAATTCGGTGAGTTCGATTTCGTAGCGGTGAGTGCCGCCTTTCCGGCTGGTGGGGGTCAACACTCCGGGTCGGGGAGTGGGTCTTCCCACTTGGGGATGGTAAGCGGGGTGGTACCTGTGATGGCAGCAACGTGGTCAGTGGTCCATGGGGCGGTGGCGGCCAAGCCAGTTGCGCCAACTGCTTTGAGAACGGTGCGTCGGTTCGCGGTGGGCGAACGTTGCGGTTCGCCCTGAATTGGGTCGTCGGAATTGGACATGTTTGGGGGTGCGTGCTGGTTGCCGCTCTCCGACTGGCTTGTTGAGCCCGAGTTATGCGTCGTGTGTGGCGACCAGCGAATGGTCTCTGAACAGGTTAAAATTTTGTTATGACGTATATGATGCGATTACTGGCCGTGCTTGACGCTCCCTATATACGCCCTGTGCGCCAGTATGAACCATCTAATAGATGATAAACGGAACCTACGGGCACTGTCTAGTTAGCGCAGTTTGAGAAGTGAGCAGGTCGTGCAGTTGGTTGGAATGAAGGTCGCAGACCTGCTCAGGGAGACGTTAGAGACGGCTACTCTTGAAGTTGGTAGCGGGAGCGGACGGCGACGTCCGTCAGGGCGCTCGCCGTCCGTCTCCACGCTACCGGATGTTCGTTCAGAGAAACAGCAGTGATTCTCGGATTATTAGGCGTTGAACGGACACATGGAGCGGTCTGGAATTGGGTGCATCGGCTGGCCGACAGCGTTGGCGACCCGCTGTCGGCGTCGCCGACGCGGGTCGCGGTCGACGAGACCGCTGTCCGGATTAACGGTAAGTGTTGTTGGGTGTACGCAGCAACCAGTCTCGAAATGAAAATGCTGCCTGATGTCTCTGTGTTTGGTCGGCATGGCACCAATCCGGCAGCTGCGTTCCTCCACGGTCTCACCCAGAAACACGATTGCTCACAGGCGGTGTTTCTGGTCGATGGCGCAGGCTATCTGACTGCCCTCTCTCGATTAGGATTGAGCGGTCACCTTGAATATGTTGACCGAAACCACATCGAAAAGTTTCACACCCTCAAAATGAGAATTGACCGCTTCCATTCGTCGTGGGTGGGCAGTCGGCTGAGCGTCCGCCAGTGGCTTGCGTCGTTCGTCCATTACTATAACTTCCAGCGACCCCACCAAGCACTCGATGAACGCACACCGGTTGAGGAGGTAAACTAGACAGTGCCTCATCGGTGGTCGTCTCGCCGACAGACGCGGACCGGATTCTGCTAACACCACCTGTTCGGTACTGGCGGGGCGACACCCGGCCGTGACTATTCCCCTCAGCGAAACCACCGCTTGGTTCGTTACTCGTCACCACTGACCGAGCAACCGAGTAACAGTCTTTCAGTATTTAACTACCTGCTATAACAGGTCTCATTCATCTCTGATATTTGAATCTTCCATTCAGTATCAGATTTTATAATACTCAATAGACACTTTAGATGCTGGTGAGAACACGACCGCAATGAACGCTCGGAGCCAGCAGATTCTCGCCGTCGCCTTCTCCATCCTCATCGTCACGGCGACAGTAACGCCCGCGACTGCCGCCCTCGACTCGCCACCCTCCCAGTCCGACGCCGACCTCCCGTCGCTCTCGTCGCTCGCCACCACTATCGCAGGCCACGAGGTCTTCCCCGACACCCCCGGCAACGGCAACGGAAACGGACCGGGGAACGGCAAGGGGAACGGACCGTCGAAGACCACGACCACGACCGCGACCACGACGACGGCCGGGAATGAGACGACCACGCCCGGCCAAAGCCCACCGGAAAACCCCGGACAGGGACCGCCAAAGAACAAAACGCAGGGACCGCCCGAAAACCCCGGCCAAGGTCCGCCGGAGAACAAGACGCAAGGACCACCCGAGAACCCCGGCCAAGGCCCGCCGGAGAATCCCGGACAGGGACCGCCGGAGAACCCCGGTCAGGGACCGCCACCGCACGCGGGGCCGCCGTCGTGGGTGCCGAACAAGGGCGGGAACTCGAACGCGGACAAACGCGGGCCGCCCGAATGGGCGAAGAACGGGCAAGCCCCGCTACCGCCTACGAATCGGTCGGCGCTCCGTAATCGGAGCGAACCACTGGCGAACGCGACTCTCAACGTCTCTATCCGCGAGAATGCGTCGGCCGCCGACTACCGGCTTGCCGCCATCGACGCCCTCCAGACTACCGAGTTCGACGCGCCCGGTAGCTCCGCCGATGACCACCGCCGCCAAGCCCTCCGCGAACTCAACGAATCACTCGACTACGTTCTCGACGCCAACCGTACCACCTCCGCCCAGTTGTTCGAGCGCGATAAGGAAGCGAGTACACCCCCGCAGTTCGCGCCGAGCGTCACGAAACTACTGGTGCGGTCGGACGAACGCCTCGCGGCGACCGCTATCGCGGACGCCGACCGACTCGCTAGCACGCTTCGCGACCGGAACGTCTCGTTCGACCAGCAAGCCGTCGCAGAGAACATCTCCGGAGCGCGCCGAGCAGTCGAGCGCGCCGAGCGGTTCCGCGCGCGCGGCCAACAGCATACCGCCATCAGCCAGTACCGCGTCGCGTGGATTCACGCCCAGCAAGCCCTCGACGTACTCGACCTCGCCGCCACCCCGAACGTCACCATCACCACCCGCGAGGACATGCCCCACGAGGAGAACGTCACCTACGCGGTTCGCGGCCGCGTGTTCGACGTTCGAGGCCACGAACTCGCGTTGTCGCTGTCGTTGAACGGCGCGAACCGGACGCTCAATCTGTCGGTGAACACCACGCCGGGCGCGATTGGGACCTTCGAGACGAACGTCACCCTCTCGCGGCAGGTCAACCGCATCACGGTCGCGGCAACCGACCCGAACCGGCGGTGGTCGCCGGAGTACGGCGGCGAGAACGCAACTGTCGGCCGGGATGTACTCCGTCTCGACGGCGATGGGTTGCCGGACTTCTACGAGTTGAACGTGACGGGAACCGACCCCTTGGGGCCGGACAGCAACGCGTCGCGGACTTCGTTCAACGAGTCGGGGAACAACGTGACTGACGGGGCGGAGGACTTCGATAGCGACGGGGAGACGGTCTACGAGGCGTACCGGTTCGGTCTCGACCCGCTGGACAACGACACCGACGGCGACGACTTGCGGGACGGCTCTGAACTCCAGTTCCGGGGTATCGACCCGCTCACGAATGATACCGACAACGACACGGTTCGAGACCCGGCCGAAGACCTCGACAACGACTCGCTGTCGAACCGCCGCGAACAGGCCGCGAACACCAACCCCGTCGAAAACGACACCGACGGCGACACGTTGAACGATTCGGCGGAACTCGCCAACGGGACCGACCCACTGGAACCGGACACCGACAGCGACGGCTTGCGCGACCCCGACGAGTACGCAGTCGGCACCGACCCAACTGTGGCGGACACCGACGGCGACGGCGTGTTGGACGGGAACGAAACGTTTGCGACCGAGACGACAAACGAGTCGGTGGGCGCGGCGGTGAACATCTCGGGCGAAGGCAACGTCGCGGACACGGTAACGATTCAGAACGAGACCAACGACCGGATTCAGACCGGAACGGTCGCCAACGCCTCCGCATCGGAAGTTCTCGATGTGGATGCAGACGCCGAGTTCGAGCAAGCGAACCTCTCCATCGACTACGACGAGCAGGCGGTCGGCGACGAGTCGGACTTAGCGGTCTACACCTACGACCCCGAACTGCAGACGTACGTCAAACTCCTCGGAAGTGGACGCCGAAAACGACTCGGTGACGGGGACGACCCCGCACTTCTCGACGTTCGTCGCCATGAACCAGACCGCATGGCAGAACTACATGCAGAAACGTGCGAAACCCAAGCCCAAATACGCGCTGAACGAGTCGTTCAGTGACCTCTCAGGGTGGAACTGCACGGGGTCGTGTTCGACCGGCGCAGGCCGCGCAGTCATCGGCCAGAACTCGTCGCTGTTCTACTCCGACGACGTGAGCGCGGCGTGTACAGGTCCGCGCTTCCCGGATAACGGCGAATGTCCCGTGAACGGTGGAGACGGCGACGACGATGACGACAGTGACGACGATGATGACGATGACGACGAGGGAACGAGTGACCCGTCGCCGCCCAAGCAGTTCGACCCGTCTGATAACGAGAAGTCGCTCACGATTCCGTCGGATACGGTCGAAGTCACGTTCACGATGCCGATTATCGCGTTCGCGGAAGAATCGAACGCGAGTGTGGAAGTCGCCGTGTCGGTCGGGTCGGAAACGCGGACCGTCTTGGAGTTGTCGGGCGACGACGGCGAGCGAAACACCGACCACGCCTACATCGACGAGACGTTCGAGAATCCCGACGGCCAGCAGGTATCCGTCTGGATTCACACCGAGAACCTCGCAGGCACGAGTCCCGGAAAGGCGAGTGTCGAGGTGAAACGCGACAGTGACGGCGACGGCCTGACGAACGGGTTAGAGCAACTCGGCGTCAAGACCGGGACCGGGCGCGTGTCCACCGACCCGTACGACGCCGACACGGACGGGGACGGACTGTCGGACGGCGAGGAAGTGGCAGGCTACATCCCGCGGTACGTCGATGGCGGATATTTCGAGCTTCAGAGTAACCCGACAGCGTTCGATACCGATAGTGACGGGCTTTCCGATTACGAGGAGCGACGAATCTGGCACAGCGAGGTCTTGGACGCGGACACCGACGGCGACGGGTTCCGCGACTCGTCGGACCCACGTATCTGGATAGAGGACAATCCGCCGGGAGTCTCTGACATCTACTCGGACAACTTCAAAGAACACATCGCGTTTACTGTCAGCGACCAGTCTGCAGTGACAGTGCGGTCGAAGCCGCGCTACGCGCCGGACAGTATCCTCGACTCGGCGTATTGGAACGCGAGCAAGGCGACAGTCACGAAACAGGCTAGCGACGACTACCGAGTCGAGTTCGACGACCACGGACTGCTCAACGAACCACCGGACCGATACTGGGTGAACGTCACGGACGCCCACGGCAACGAGCGCGTCGTACTCATCGACGTGACGGAGGGCGCTGGCGCAGAACTCGCGGCGGCCGGTGTCGCAGTCGGGACCGCTGGGTCGCTACCCTCACCTGATTTGATACCGGACGAAGTAGTTCGGATTCCGGCGGCCCTCCTCGGATTAGGTGTCGCCGCAGGCGGCGCGTACGTCACCAACGAGTATATTTCGGCGAGCGGTGAGACCGTCAGGAACGAACCCGTGACAGGCGTTGAAGCGCAGTATCCGGTGAGCGAAACCGCGTTAGCGACGACGGTGACGCTCCCGACGGGCGCGGCCGAGACCGGGACAGACCCACGGACAGGTGCGCAGGTGGTTCGCGGGCATGGCTGGCAGTACATCGCCCAGACGACGAGTATTACCGAAGCCGAACTTCAGCAGGTCCTGCAGAACAATCCGACGGTCCACAAGCACGGCGAGGGCGACTACACTGTCATCGGCAAGACCGACTACCTCGAAGAAATCGTGATTTCGATTGTCGGTGGCACGATAATGGCGGCGAGTGAACAGCCAGTATATAACGAGGATTGTGATGATACAATCGATATAACGAAGCACGATAATCCTGAACACTCACTTCGTGAGTCTAAACCAATCGATAAGGTCCCGACACTTCGAGAAATATTGAAAAATCCAACAAAAATCGTTGATGCGGGTCAACAGCGATACTATATACTTCGACTCGGCCCGAATAAGGTTATCATGGCCGTCGCCGATACTGTATCTGATGCGTATCACGTATTACGCACGGTTCTTACAGGTAATGACGGAGGGTTCTATAAAACGATTGACGATGCAGAAAAGGATATCCCAAAGAACGACAAAGAAGTAGTGTATGACGAAGACAATAACGTTGACTGCTAACTACCTTTGAGTGAATACATGTCTTTCAACAAAGCACATGAGCATGAACAGGCCGCACAACAACATCGAGAAAATGGCGATTTCGTTGAAGCAGGTGAGTGCTATACTGCTGCCGCATATATTTACTTAGCCGACTGGCCCCCTACCCATCGTGGGAAGAACGTGAGCCATGGCGAATATTATCTTCTTAATGCTGCAACCTGTTA
This sequence comes from Halorussus caseinilyticus, assembly GCF_029338395.1. Lineage (NCBI taxonomy): Archaea > Methanobacteriati > Methanobacteriota > Halobacteria > Halobacteriales > Haladaptataceae > Halorussus > Halorussus caseinilyticus. The sequence continues at coordinate 4,034 of NZ_CP119812.1, read as the reverse complement.
TCGACTTGGTGGTTGTACTGACCGTGCAAGGAATCGATGCCAGCAAGGTGTACTCATTGCAGAAGAGTTACTTGATAGAACAAAAAATATCGGTGGTACTACTGCTTACGATAGAGCGCGGTACGCCGCATGGTACGAGTTCATTGGCGATTTCCGAGTAGTTGGTATTCTCACCGAGAAAGTGTCTGCGTATGAACGGGCGGAGCAAATATACTTTGAAGAGGGAGACCCACCACTAGCGCATCGTGAACAAGAACACATCTGGTTAGTCGAATTTTTTGAACAGATTCTCCACGAATCTGATGGTGATGTCGAGAATTGGAGAAAAATAATGCAAGAGATGACATTTAGTGAATGGGTTAAATACAAACAAGAACACCTCCCGGATGCCTTTGACAAGCTCATTTCTCAATCGGAATAGATTTATAGAAATTTGTATACCCAATATGTCCTCACCACTATATCAACACTAAAACGATAGCTGATATAGTTCTTCGACAGTGCTGATAAGGCAGAGGACGCCGCAAGAAACTACAAAGACGACCCGTTAGAGGAGGTTAACTGCTAATGACAACTAACCGTCGTAGCGAACTAGAAGAGGAAGCAACATCTCTTGCAAAGGACCGTAGGTTTGGTGTTGCTGGAGATACCTACGTTCAAGCTAGCTTTGAGGAGGCCGGACAATGGTTCGGTTCTGCTAGTTGGGCAATGGAATTACGGATGTTATTTAAAGCGTGCCTCTGCTATCGGCTTGCCGATCAAAATCGGCAGTGCCGATTTGCTGCTCAACTTGGTATCCAACTCGCAGAGGAATACGCAGCACGCATGAGGGAAAGACCTGAGCCGACACATCCTCCTGACCAAGCTGAACGTGGTGTTTGGCATGAATTTATTGGCGATTTTCGATTAGTTGCGGGCCTTGAAGGTGCTACTAGGGCGTATGATTCCGCTGAAAAGGTTTACCGTGAAGTAGGGAATCCGAACGCTCATTTCGCAGAGGGCCCCATCATGAGTGTACAAGCGATCTTCAGTACTACAGTTCTGGCTGCTGGTGAAAATGAGGAGCTAATTACTAAGTCAACTCAGGGAAAGCTTGTAGACTGGTTAGAATATAAGCGGGAAAACCTACCGGAATTAATCGACAACGTAGTTTCTTCTGACGAGTGGAATCTTCCAGAGTGAAAAAGAACAACCAACATCCTACAATGAACTCGCTTAATTTTATGAATATTTGACAAGCTGTATCGTTTCAATCGGATTTAGAAATCTAGAATCTGATGGAAGTCTCCTTCCCGGAACCATACAAGGCGAAATGAAAATTGTGGTAGATGGAGACGAAGTGACGAAGTTCGCCGGACAAGAGAAACTAAACAAAGAAGCGACCCGATGCGGCAGGATTCGGACGACGACGGCCTCGACGACGGTCGAGAACTCGACCTGGGCACCGACCCGACGCGCGCCGACACGGACGGCGACGGTATCGCCGACGCCGAGGAGAGACGTGGCGGGTCGGACCCGACGCTCGCCGACTACGAGGGGCCGACCATCGACGTGTTCCGCGCCGAGTTCGGCAAAGACGCGTTCAGCGGGGATACGTCGTACGCGGTCGGCTACCGGGTGGACGACCCGAGCGGGGTGGCGTCCTCACGGCTCACGAAAAACGGCGAGGTCCAGACGCGGACGACGTGGGGTGGCGACCGCCACGGGAGTCAGTCCCGCGCGTTCGAGACGGGTCTGCCCGAGACGATTCTCGACGGATTGACCGGGACGAGCGTCGTGGTTCACGCCCGCGACACCCACGACAACCGCCGCCAGCAGGTGGCGATGGAACGCGCGAACGTCTACGGCGCGACCGTCAAAGAACTCACCACCCAGTCTGACCTCGGCCCGGAACGCGCCTCGATGTTCGCCGGAATGCTCTCGGGATTCACCGTCGGAGCCGGTTCCACCGCGCAGACGGTCAAAGCGCTCACCGACCAGCCACTCGCGTTCCTCGGAGCGTTCGAGCAACTCGCCACTCTCGTCGACCGACTCGGACTCATCGACAAGATTCTCGCCACACTCCCCCGCCAGATGGTCGAGAGTCTCGAAGCGAAACAAGCGACGAACAATCCCTACGACAGGTCGGACCCGAGCGAGCAAGCCGAGTATGATGCGTTCCGCGTCGGCTGGTACACGGGCTACGTGGCGTTCCAAGCCGTCCAACTGGTGGTCGGCGGACAAGCCCAGACCGCGGTGAAAAACTCCGACCGATTCGCCGACCTCGTAGACCGCCTCGACCGCAACGGACGCCTCTCGGAAGCGAAACGGTACTACGACGTGGCGAAGGAGCGGACGACCGGGCGCGCAAAGCGGGTGACGTTCGAACTCGGCGAGCGAGCGGCGAAGGGAAGCTGGCACTTGAGCAAGAAGAGCGGACGCCGGGTGGTGGCGGGCGTGAAGACCGCCGCCGGGAAGTACGACGCACGCCAGCGACTCTCGAACGCAGAGGCGAGTACGCACTCGCAAATCGACGGCATGCAGTCGGCCGACCAGCGAGTAGTCGGGCGACTGCTTGCACGGACCGACGACCCCGAACTCATCGCGGACGGCGGCGACAACTTCGTCGCTATCATGCGGCAGGCCGACGACATTGACCCCGATGTCGCCAAACGATTCGCTAAATTGGAACGGAATGGTGAACTGAGTCGTGCAGAACGTCGGAAACTCCTACAAGCCTACGAGAACAATCGAATCGGGAGCAACGACCTCCGGCGGATTCGAAGCTACCGAGAGTCGTGGAAACGACGATGACTACTACGTCAGTGACGACGTAACAGTAGAAGATTTAGTTAAGATTGCTGACGAGGGAGCCGACCTTAGTGAGACGGGACTTGTAGTTAAACCGGAAAACACCGAATATGATTCACAGTCGGAGACAATTTGGCTTGAGTTGGGTGATGCCAACGCAGGTGGAGATGGTTGGCTCCATATTGCTGTTAGGCATCTCACTGGTTCTCAAGATGGTGAGCAAGTTACCTCACTCTTTCCAATAGGGCAGACCGTTAAAGGCGAAAAATACCGAACGAACTCTCCCCAGCAGAGGTTAAAAAACTAATCTATTTAACCGTCCGACGCGGGAAAACGTCTGGGGGAAGTGCCCGGGGAAAGTTGAATATATGCTAGATCCGAGTGAACATGGATTCGATGACATAGGAATCACCCAAATGCGGGTTGTCGTGCAACCGGACGGTTCCATTGAAACTGCCTTTCCAGAGAAAGGTAGTTCGGTTCGAAGAGTAATCCCGGGACAAGGAGTGAAGTAACGGTATGGTTCCGACAACGTCTGCTGTCAAGTTTGAAATCACGTATGCCGAGAACTTTCGGCAGCGGGTTTGCGACGAAAACGACTCAGACCCATTTGGTCATCTGAAAACTAAGATTGACGGAGAGTATCTCATTGGAACTGATGACACTTACGTTGGTGTGTGGCTGTCAGAAGATTTGGCACGTTTACTTGCTCAAACAGAAGCAATTGTCTCCGGATCTGAGACGAGGGTTACATTTCGGAATGGTCCATCGTATCTTGTGGCTGAGCCTTACGACGAGACAGTTGATCTTACTCATTGTCTCCATCTTGAAGGTGCAGAAAACCCTGAAGAACGTTGGGAAATGGAAAGGACATTTACAGTTACAAAACAGGAGTGGATTACTGAACTTGTTCAGGCTTCTGAGGAGTACTACCGTGATGTCCTCAAACTAAATCCTGACCTCAAAAAAGATGATTACTTGCTCCGACTTGGAGAAGAGTTAGAGGCCGCGAAAGAGCGACTTGACGTGCTAAGCAATCAATAAACAACAACTGCGATCTGAACAGTTATCAAGTACGAAAACAAACAGCTGTGACTCTCAGGCACTGTCTAGTTAGCGCAATTTGAGAAGTAAGTAGGCCGTGCGGTTGGTTGGAATGAACGGTCAATTTTCCGGTACATGCGCTCTACCCGACCATCTCGCCGCCCCGCCATTAATCTATTCCATATCCCTCCGGTGAATCG